>WFQB01000079.1 GCA_015487305.1 Parvularculaceae bacterium
AATCACAGCTTTATAACCGGCAAGATTGGATTGGGAGGATAAGACATCCATGCTTTGCGCGCGGGTAATGCGCGGCATCAGATCCATGGCAAAGGCATCCACCCCATGCACCGCATAGGCCTGCAGGCTGTCAACATCATGAAAGGGTTGTAGAATCGCCAGTAATTTTATGCCCTTGGGATAAAGGCCAAGCTCATTATTATCCGGGCGTTGCACTTTCAAAACGATATCAGCATCGCGCAAAGCATCCGCCGCCGATGGCACCAATATCGCACCTGCTTGTTCAAAAACTTTATCGGGAATATTGGCCGCTTCGCCTGCGCCCTGCTGTATAGCTATCTCGGCCCCCAAAGCGGTAAGCTTTTTGACCGTCTCTGGTGATGCGGCAATTCGCGTTTCACCAAAGCGGTGTTCCTGCAAGACAGCAATTTTCATGAAAACCAGCCCTAACGCTTAAAACTCAGCACTCCTCAACAAATATAGACAACAAACTTATGTCCAAAGCCATTAATGGGCAAAGATAGAAAGCAGCCAACGGGTCAGCAAAAAAGCCAAAAGGAACATGATGACGGAAGAAAAGCCCGCGCCCACAAGAACACCCGTCACCAACGCCGTAATCCCAGCGCATGCTGGTATTGCCCAGTTGGCAGAATATTTCATAATCCCGTTAAAGGTCGCTTTTTGTTGCGAGACATCCATCGAGCCCGGTTGGTAGTTTGAATCAGCCATTTTCTTCCCTTGAGATTTGCAAATAATTATCAGATAGACGGTGTAATGCTGTGGGGGCGTGGCCGATGGTTAATATTCCATTAACCATAAAGCCTCTGCTCCGCCGCAGGTAACACCTGTTCCTTTTGGTTTTTACCCTCTAACCGGGCCGAACGCAAAGATGAAATTGCATGATATTCCCGAAATACAGCAAAACAAGGCCATGAATTTGCGTCGATATGACACGTTTTAAGCGTAACTTAACCCGAATATTCTAGGGTCCACTCAGAAATTAGCAGCGAGGGCAAGGGGGGGAACTCCTTCCTGATCTAGAGAATCGGACTTAAATATCATGGCAAAAACTATCCTACTCGTCGATGACGATCCAACCCAACGCCGCCTCATGCAGGCGGTTTGTGAGCGTGCAGGCTATTTTGTAATTCAGGCAGATGAAGGGCAAAAGGCTCTTGATATCCTGCGCTCTCCGGAAGGTCAGGCTGTCTCTTTGATGTTGCTCGATCTCATCATGCCGGGGCTTTCGGGTATGGAAACTCTGGAACAGGTCAAAAGATACCGTGAAGACCTGCCAGTGCTCATGCTGACGGCGCAAGGCAGCATTGATACGGTTGTCGAGGCCATGCAAAAAGGTGCTTACGATTTCTTCGTCAAGCCAGCCTCACCGGAACGGGTGGTTGTTTCCATCCATAACGCGCTTAATCTCAACAGCCTGAAAAGTGAAGTGTCCCGCCTGCAGCGCAAGCGCGAAAATGTCATGAGCTTTGATGATTTAATCGGCGATAGCGCCGCGCTAAAACGGGTCACTAAAATGGGTCTGCGCGCCGCAGCCTCGTCTATTCCCATTCTCATTACCGGCGAAAGCGGCACTGGCAAGGAAGTCATTGCCCGCGCCATTGAAGGCTCGTCAGAACGCTCTGGCCGTCCCTTTGTGACGGTGAATTGCGGCGCCATTCCAGAGCATCTCGTAGAAAGCATTTTGTTTGGTCATGAAAAAGGATCGTTTACCGGCGCCACCGGCAAACATATGGGCAAATTTCAAGAAGCCGATGGCGGCACCATATTTCTCGATGAAGTTGGCGAGCTACCCCTAGAAGCCCAAGTGAAACTATTGCGCGTCTTGCAAGAAAATGAAGTTGACCCGATAGGCTCAAAAACAACCGTCAAAGTAGATGTCCGGGTTATATCCGCCACCAATCGCGATCTGGCCGAAGAAGTAAAAAAAGGCACCTTCCGGGAAGACCTTTTCTATCGTCTGAATGTGTTTCCGATTGAGGTGCCACCCTTGCGCGAACGCCGCGAAGATGTGCCGGCGTTAATCCAGCATTTCATCACCCGCTATAATGCCGAAGAGCATCGCGAAGTTTTAGGCGTTCGCAATGAAGTGATGGAAGTTCTTGTGGCGCAAAACTGGCCCGGCAATGTGCGGCAATTGGAAAATGCTATTTTCCGCGCTGTTGTCTTATGTGAAGGTAGCTATCTGAGCGCCGATGATTTCCCCTTCCTCGCCACTGAATTTGACGCCGCTGGCGTTCATGCGGGACCACCCATCCTCAATGAAGATGGCTCAGCAAATGAAGACGATGTCTTTGCCGAACAAATTGTCGTGCAGGCGCAAGGCGCCAGTAATGATGGAGCCTTGCATGTGTTTGATCGTGAAGGTCATTTGCGCAAGCTGGAAGAGGTTGAGCGCGACCTTATTCAACTGGCCCTTGATACTTATAATGGTCAGATGTCAGAAGTTGCCCGCCGTCTCGGCATTGGCCGCTCTACCCTTTATCGCAAAGTACGCGAGCAGGGCATTGAGGTCGAACGCGCCAGCTAAATCATATTCAAATGCAAATAAAAAAGGGATCGCTTTTGGCGGTCCCTTTTTTGTTACGGTCTATTCCCCAAGCGCAGACAGATAGAGATCCAAAATCGCTTCTTGCTCCTGACGCTCGGCGCGATCCATTTTTCTGATGCGGATAACCTGACGCAGGATCTTGGTATCATAGCCCTCGCCCTTGGCTTCGGCATAAACCTCTTTCATATCTTCCATGATCGCCTTTTTGTCTTCTTCAAGGCGCTCGACCCGCTCAATAAAAGAGCGCAACCGATCCGCAGCAACCCCGGTTGCTCCGCTTCCCGCAGAAGGTGTTCCAGAGGCTGTTCCGTCGGCCATTTACTTCACTCCTTTAAAGATTAGCTTTTCCGGTGCAGCAAGCCATGGCAGAGGCGAACTCTCAAGCAAGAGTTTTCCCCAAAGGGAAAATTAGGGCCTAACCCCAATTAGATAGGAAATCAGATTGCTTCGCCGGACAGCCTGTTGCGCAATCTGATGGATTGTTGGCGGGCGCGTTCTATATGCGGATTCCATTTCAACACCTCCTGCAACATATCATAAGCGGCGCGGTCCTCGCCCGAAGACAGCAGCATATCGGCCAATTGCAGGCGCACAATAAAATGGCGAGGCTCCAGCGCCAGCACCTTGTCATAGGCCCGCAAGGCCCGCTCAGGGTCCCCCTGCTCACGCGCCACCATGCCGTATAAAGCCCAGCCTTGGGCAAAATTGGGGGCAAGACCGGTGGCATGGGCCAAAAGGATTTGCGCCAGATCAAGATCGCCATTGTCATAGGCCAGCTCGGCCCGCTGATAGAGCAGGCTCGCCGTGGGGGATGCCGATTGCGCCCAAATCTCTACAATTCGATTTGTGGTCTCGTCAGCATCAATCACCGAACCATCGCGCAATTCCGCAAACAGAGCATCCAGCGCCGGATCGGTCTGATCGGCCAGAGCCAAGGGGGGGGTGAAAAAAAGGGCCATTGCGGCCAGAAAGGATATTAAAAAACGCATGGGGGAATTATCCACCCATGCGCTTAAATATCAATGATGAATTGGCTCAAAAAGCCAGCTTCAGGCTAATTCTAACCTTGACGCGCCTTAAAGCGACGTTGGGTCTTGTTGATCACATAAACGCGACCACGACGACGCACCAATTTGCAGTCTTTATGGCGGCTTTTCAGCGACTTCAGTGAACTTTTAACTTTCATGGCCTGATGCCTTTTTTCGGGGGTCGACCATCGGGCCAACCAGCTAAACCTTATGAAGCGCGGGGGGTAGCCCTTCAACGGGCCAATGTCAATGGGGATTTGCAATATCTGCACTGAATTTAGGGCCAGATTTCACCCTGTTTTGCTCCGCTATTAACCATTTTTACCAGCCTTTAAGGTGGCACCATCTGGACGGGGATAGCAGTGACAGTCTAGTTTGATCCCTGACGGGGGGCATAATGCACAAGACCAAAAGGTCTTGTTCGGGTCTCCCAATGGCTTTTGCCGCTAAATATCGCCCTTTTTTTGCTCTTGGCGAATCAGGGACAATAATCAGCAGCGCGTAGTTTTAAAGATTAGGATGTGCCCATGCTTGCCGCTTACCCCGCTCGTCTTCTTACTGGTATTTTCAGCATGTGGGCCATGTTCACTCCTGCCGGGGCTGAGGATTTTGATGCTTGGAAAGAGAGCTTTCGCGCCACTGCCATAGCGCAAGGGATTAGCGCCGAACTTTATGACCAAGAAATGGCTAGTGTCAGCAAAATCCCACGAGTGATGGAGCTAAACGGCGCACAGCCGGAATTTACCAAAGCCGTGTGGCAATATCTCGAAATTGCGGTTTCGGAAAAACGCGTCAGCGATGGCCGCAATAATATGGCCCTGCATGAAGATTTACTGGCCGAAATTGAAACCGCCTATGGGGTCGATGCAGAAGTGATTGCTGCCATTTGGGGGCTTGAATCTTCCTATGGCCGGATCATGGGCGATTATGACACGCTCTCGGCATTGGCTACCCTTGGCCATGAGGGTCGGCGCATCACCTTTGGCCGCAGCCAGTTGATTGCTGCCCTTAAAATTTTGCAAAATGATTACGCAGATCGTGCGACCCTGAAAGGTTCCTGGGCCGGGGCTATGGGCCAGACCCAGTTTATCCCCACCACCTATCTTGCCTATGCGGTTGATTATGACGGCGATGGCCACCGCGATCTATGGGGCAATCATGGGGATGTCTTTGCCTCGACCGCCAATTATCTAAGTCGCTCCGGCTATATCGCCAATGACCCATGGGGGTTTGAAATCACTCTGCCCGAAGGCTTTGATTATGCCATTGCTGATCGTGGCAACCGCCAGAGCCTCGCCTTCTGGCAAGGTCTCGGTGTCATCCGCGCCAATGGCACAGCGCTTTCCGATAATGCGGACCTCAATGCTGATGCGGCAATTATTCTGCCAGCCGGGGCCAATGGTCCGGCCTTTATTATTTTGCAAAATTTCCGCGCTATCCTGCGCTATAATAACTCCACCTCTTACGCGCTGGGTATCAGCCTGTTGTCTGATCAGCTTGCCGGGCGTGATACCAGCCTCGTCAAGCCATGGCCGGTTCAAGACCGCCCACTCAATCTTGAAGAGCGCAAAGCCCTGCAACAGGCTCTTAGCGATAAGGGTTATAATCCCGGTCCCGTGGATGGTATTATTGGCGCTGGCACCCGCAAGGCCTTGCGCCAATGGCAAAAAGATCAGGGCCTGCCTGCCGATGGTTATGCCTCAGCGCTTATTCTCGCCCGACTAATGCCAGAGCCTTCGCAACCTCAAAACAATGAATGAGACCCAAAAGGGACCGCTTCACCTTGCACAAATAATGCATCAACAAGGTGCGGCATTTCACAGCACGCGCTTTGATGATATTTATTTCTCACCAGAAGATGGGCTCGCTGAAACACGCCATGTCTTTATTGATGGCAATGATTTACCAAACCGTTTTGCTGCCCTTGGTGATGGTGATTTTACTATTGGTGAGCTTGGCTTTGGCACCGGGTTAAACTTTCTTGCCACATGGCAGGTCTTTGAAGAAAATAACCAAAATCAATCCGGGCATTTGCATTTCATATCCGTGGAAGGGTTTCCTCTGTCTGCGGATGATTTTAATAAAGCCATGGGGGCGATTGCCAAGCGCTGGCCAGTGCTTGGCGACAAGGCCAAGCGCTTACAAAACCTTTACCCGCCCCATGCGCCGGGATTGCACCTCCTGCCTGTGGCAAAAAATATCACATTGCATTTATGGTTCGCGCCAGTGGATATGGCCCTTGGGCAGGTGAGCGGCCTCATAGATGCGTGGTTTTTTGATGGGTTTTCCCCGGCTAAAAACCCGGACATGTGGACACAAGACGTGTTTGATGCAGCCGCCTGTTTAAGCCACAAGGGCACAAGCCTCGCCACGTTCAGCGCTGCTGGTCATGTCCGCGACAAGCTCGAAGCTGCCGGTTTTACTTGGGAAAAAACACAAGGCTTTGGCCGTAAAAAACACATGCTGCAAGCCGCTCTTCTTCAATCAGCCCAGCCTTTGCAAAACATCCAGCCATGGTTTGCGCCGCCGCCACCCTCGCCCACGGGGCGCAAGCGCATTGCCATTATCGGCGCGGGTATTGCCGGAGCCTGTCTTGCCCGTCATTTGCGCGAGCGCCATGATGTAACTCTTTTTGATCCACTTGGTGCCGGTGGTGGGGCATCGGGTAACCCCGCAGGCCTGCTTTTGCCACGCATGGATGCAGACGAGAACGCGGACGCTGATTTTTATCGCCAATCCTGGCTTTATGCCTTGCAGTTTTACCGCACGCTAGAGCAAGAAAGCGGCAAGACCCTGCTTGATGATAAAGGCGGCTTGCGATTAGCCCTCGATGAACGGCAAAGCCGTCGCCTCAAAATCATTACATCTATTGCCGCCTTGCCCCAAAGCCATATGCGAAAAGGACAGTTCAAGGCTGATCTTTCGCACCCTGCGCTACAATTTTTACAGGGCGGTGTGATTGCCCCCCAACTTTTAACGCAAACGCTTTTGGCCGATCATCCTGTGCTTGAAGAAGCCGTTCAATCGATTAGTAAAAACAAACAAGGCTGGCATCTCGTAACAGACAAAATGGCCTATGACTTTGATTGCGTTATTCTGGCCAATGGTCCTGCCGCAAGGAAATTTGTATTTGCACCGGAAAATATGCCCGACCCCTTGGGGCTTTCTTCTTCCATCGGGCAGATGGAAATGCTGGAGCGTGGCCCAAAATTGCCTGAAGGCATAAATGCCATCATGGCCGGTCATTATATTTTGCAATGGCAGGGCCAGCATTATATGGGGGCTAGCTATGAACCATTTACAAATGACAGTGACCTTGAATGGCAGGAACAGCGAGCGGTAAAAACCCTTGGTGCCATTGCGCCACTTTTCCCAAAAGAAAAACTGGTTTTAGCAAAAGGCAAAGGGCGGGTTTCCGTAAGAGCCAGTGCCACCGACTATCATCCCTTGGCCGGGGCAGTGCCTGATTGGCAAATGGCTATTCACGCCTACAGCCATATCAATAAAGGCGCGGACCATGTCCTGCGTCAAAACGTTCCCGACGCACAATATTATGGGGGGCTTTATGTTCTTACCGGTCTCAGCTCACGGGGATTTTCCAGCGCGCCGCTTTTAAGTGCCTATATCGCCGCCCTCGTCAATAATACCCCGCCACCCATGGCAGTCAGCCAGATAAAACTGGTTCATCCGGCACGGCAGATAATTAGAATATTGAAAAGGCAGATTGATTGAGGATTGGCCCCTAAAGGGGTGCCACCTCAATACGCAAGATGGCACCCACATATTCGCCGCGCAATAGGGGGAGAGAGAGAGATGACGGCGAATATTTGCAGCACCCGCTGTGGCAAAACCTAACAAGATACGCAGTTTTTGAGATTTCACCACTTGGATGTTATACTATTTACTCAACTGTCGCTTAAGTAGAAATCCTTGAGGTCAAAGTCAATAAATTATTTGCTATCAGCAACGTTTTTTTATAACGTTTCGTCATTATGGAAAAAATCGACCAAAAATGGCGCCCAGCAGGGACAAAACAGCAAATTCCACCTCACCAGAAGGATGGAGCAGGCCGGATGTCAGGAAAAGAAGCAGGGATTATGGACTTCGATAGCTCAACGATCACCGATAATACGCTCACTCGTGCCCGTGGTGTGGCCCATATGATTGAGCAGGTTTGCCGCTTTGCCTATGAGGATAAGCGGCCAGAAGCCCTCCATTCCGTGCAATGGTCGGCTTTGCGCTATTTCTCCCGCGCCAATGAGCAGGTGCGCACCGTCAATGGTCTTGCCAAATTTCTCGGTGTCACCTCCGCCCCAGCGTCCAGAACCGCTGCCTCGCTGGTCAAGCGCGGCCTTGTTACCATGCGGCAAAGCCCGCGGGATGCTCGCTCCAACATTTTCACCCTGACAGAGGCGGGCCTTTTGCTCCTGCCAGAAGACCCAATTGGCAAAGTAGCTCATATTTTGGCAGAAATGAACGAAGATGATCTGTGCCGATTGGCCGCTGCTCTTGATAATGTCCATAGCAAGCTGATCAGCTAATCACTGGTTTTAAAAATAATTCGTGCAATTGAAAGTATTCGGGGACATTTTCTAAGCATGGATATCGGCACATATACGATAAATCTGTGGGTGGTTATAATTTTTGGCCTGCTCTTGCTGGCTTTAGGGACCGCCATTGGGTTCCACTATGGCAAACAGCGCCCCCGCCGTAATCTGGTCTTGCGCCAATCCAATAATGCCTATGACCTTTTTGCCGTTATCAACCGGTCCAATGTTGGCTACGCCATTTCCGACAAGGCCGGACATTTCATTTATGCCAGCCATGGTTTTTTAAAAATGGCCAATCTGCCGCCGCTGGATCAAATCATCAATAAGGTCTGGTTCACTCTCGATGAAGCCTCTGACGGCCTAAAAGCGCGCCGGGCCGCTGAATGGCATGCGGCCATGAAAGAAAACACAGACTGGTCGGGCATTGTCCGCTGGATCAACGGCCCCAATGATAAAAGATTTTTTGAAACAACCCTAAAGCGCATGGGGCCGGATCGGGTTGCCTTTATCATTCAGGACAGAACCGCCCAGATCGAGGCGCGGCGCAATATGGAAGCGCAGGAAAATCTCACCCATTTTGTTCTCAATAATGTCCCGGTCATTGTCACCCTGCAAAAACCCGATGGTACGTTTTTGTTTGCCACAGAAAATCTGGCGCAGCGCCTTGGCATCAGTGTTGAAGATATTGTCGGCAATAAGCCGGAAGGTTTTGTTCCCTATGTCCGATTTAAAAAACTCGAAAGCCTTTTGAAAACAGTCGTGCAATCGCGCCAATCCATTCATGGCATTCCGATTGAGTTTACCTATGGCCCGTTAAAAGGCGTTCACTGGTCGCTCTTTCTCTCGCCGCTTTTTGACGACAAGGATGAAATTGATCGCATTCTAATTGTCGCACTTGATGTAACCGAACAGGTCAAAATACAAAAAGAGCGCCAAGCCTATGCCGACAAATTATCGGAACTGCAAAAAATTGAATCCCTAAACCGTTTTGCTGCCGGCCTTGCCCATGAGCTTGGCAATATTCTTCACCCGGTAGGCGTTTATGCCCGCGCCCTCACCAAAAATCCGGAAATGGAAGGGCGCGAGCAATATTTCAAACGCATTAATGATGCAGTGATGGCCGCTGGTGAATTGCTTCAACAGACCAGCGATATGGCCCGTCCCTATTCCCAACCCACTGGCCTTACCGATATAACTGCCATGGTTAGAGAAATGGTCGCTTTCGTAAACGGGCTAACCCGGCGCAAGCAGAAAATTTCCCTGAAAATACCTGAGGATCCGGTATTTGCTAATGTTTCTGAAACCGGTATCCGGCAGGTGCTGCTCAATCTCATCAATAATGCCCTGGATGCAACCCAAGATGGGGGTGAGATAATTGTGCAACTCAAAACAGGATTTGCACCAGAAGTGCTGCCGCAACAACCTTCTGCCATAAACGCGCCTCATCTTTGCCTTGAAGTGTGTGATACAGGGGTCGGCATGAGCGAAGAAACCAAACAACAAATTTTTGATACTTTTTTCACCACCAAAAAAGATCGCAAGGGCACTGGCCTTGGGCTTGCTTTTGTTCGTAATCTCGTCTCATCTTGGGATGGGGATGTGAGTGTGGAAACCGCTCTGGGGGCAGGATCAGTTTTTAAAATCTGGCTTCCGGAAGCAGAAAGTGTGTCCCAAACTCTCTCGGGGGGGCAATCACCATTAGAGGCACAATCGGAGAAGCATTATGGCTGAGCTGCTGCTGATCGAAGACGACCCTGCGGTCGCCGAGTCGATCATATTTGTATTGGAAAATAATAATCATCGGGTGACCCATGCGGTCAATCTGGACCGGATGCGGAAAATCTTAGAAGCGGGGCAAAAATTTGATGCTGCGATTGTTGATATCTGGCTTGATGGCGAAGATGGATTAAGTGCTTTTAGCAAAGAGGCCGACCATGCTTTCATCACCCATAAGCTACCCTTTATCGTTATATCGGGCGGCGCGCCGGGCAAAACTCTGGAAGCAGCCACCGCAAGGGCCGATGCCTATGGGGCTGTTGCTATGTTGTATAAGCCTTTTTCTGACGAGGAACTACTCAGCGCTATTGATAAGGCGGTCAGCGGCTAATCACTACGGGCCGCCATAGTGACCAATTCTTCGGTGGCTGTGGGGTGCACGGCGCATGTTGCATCAAATTGCGCCTTGGTCAGCCCGGCATTAATGGCAATCGCCACAAGTTGAATAAACTCTCCCGCCTCATGGCCACCGATATGACAGCCTAGGACCTTATCATTATCACCATTGACGACGAGCTTCATCATCATCCGGTCATCATTATCAGCCAATATGTTACGCATGGGGCGAAAATCTGTTTTATAGATATGCACATTCGCAAAAGTAGCCCGCGCCGCTTCCTCTGTCATACCAACGCTACCAAGGGCTGGCTGTGAAAATACTGCCATGGCAATATTGTCATAATTCATTATTTGCGGATTATCATTAAACTGGGTCTGGGCAAACGCCACCCCTTCACGAATGGCCACTGGCGTTAAATTCACCCTATCGGTTACATCGCCAAGGGCAAAAATATTATCCACAGACGTTTTATAGGTCTCATCAACTTTAATCGCGCCTTTTTCATCAAGCGCAACGCCAACTGCTTCAAGACCCAATTCTTTGGTATGAGGATGGCGACCAATTGCTGACATCACCTGATCAAATTTCTCAATTTTTCCATCTGAAAATTCAACCTGTCTTTGCCCATCTACAAAAGAGATTTTCTCAATCATGGTTTCCATTTTCAGGTGAATATTTTTCCGCCCCAGCGCCGCCATCACATAATCACGCAAATCCTGATCAAATCCGCGCAACACCTGATCGCGCCGATGCACCAAGGTCACATCAACCCCAAGCCCGTTGAAAATAAACGCAAATTCAACCGCGATATACCCGCCCCCGGCAATGACAATGCGCTTGGGTAATTCACTTAAATGGAAAGCCTCGTCAGAGGTGATGGTCAGATGATGGCCATCAACATCAAGCTGTTTGGTCGGGCGGCCGCCAACAGCGATCAGAATTTTCTCCGCTGTCACATGGCGGTTTTCGCTAGCCAAATAAACCGTATGCGCATCTTTGATCACGGCCCGGGATTGAAAAATCTCGACCCCGACTTTTTTTAAGTTTTTGATATAAATGCCATTTAAGCGATCAATTTCGGCATCCTTGCGCTGCAACAGGGTCTGCCAATCAAAAGATTTATCCCCGCTCTGCCAGCCATAGCCTTTGGCATCTTCAATCGCTTCGCCAAACTCGCTGGCATAAACAAAAAACTTCTTCGGCACACAGCCACGAATGACGCAAGTGCCACCAACGCGGCTTTCTTCGGCAATCCCAACCTTCGCCCCAAAGCTTGCTGCAAGGCGCGAGGCGCGAACACCCCCCGATCCTGCCCCAATGGTGAACAGGTCATAATCATAGTTCATGAAAAAACTCTCTTTATTCAGGCTTGGCAATAAAACCGATACCATGCTCGAAGCGATCATCATTGAAATCGGCCAGTTCCTGTTTGAACACAGAAAGCAGCTCTTTGAAAATCACGTCCCAAACAGGTTCAAGCTTACCTGTATAATCCTTGTCAATCCGCACAATCGGTTGATTGGCCACATAGACATCAAATGTGTCACCGGTAATTTCAACCCGCACCCCGGTGCGCAACCATAAAGAGCCGCTATCTTCGGCATTGCCAACAATCACGCAAATACCAAAAACAACAGGCTCCAGCCTTATCACCTGCTGGCCATGAAAGCTGAACGCCGCCTCCCCATAATCATGGCGCGGGTCAAACGGGCCTTCCGCCGGCACAGCCACAACCATGTCTTTGGGACATTGCAAATAATCCGGCAGCCCCTCAATCACCGCATTGGCAAAAGAGCGGCAACGCAGCAGATTTTCCATAGCCGCATCCCCATAATCCAAAATTGCCTGTTGCAGTTTTTCATAAGGGGTCAGGGCCGTTTGTTTTTTACTCACCTAAAATCTCCAAGCCATCCGCTGAGGCCAAAATAACCTGATCGGCAATATCTATAAATAAACCAGTTTCAATAACACCTGGAATATCAATCAAGCCCTTGTGAAGGGCGATGGCATCGCCAATGCGCCCGCAACAAAGATCAGCAATATAATTGCCACCATCAGAGCGAAACACCCCGCCGCCTTCCTGTTGGCGCAAAGCAATATCAATATTTTTTAGATTTTGCTCTTCGCACACTTCGCGAATCCGGCTGACCGTCAACGGCCAGCAAAAACGATCCACCTCCACAGGCAAAGGAAAGGCACCCAATTGCGCTACCTTTTTGGACGCATCCGCGATAATCACCATTTTAAGGGCACTGCCAGCGATAATCTTTTCCCGCAACAAAGCGCCGCCACCGCCTTTAATGAGATTAAGCCGCCCATCAACCTCATCGGTCCCATCAATGGCTATATCAATGATTGTCTGTTCATCAGGCTCTATTAGCTCAATGCCCTCTGCAATTGCCAGCTTGCGGGTTTCTTCCGAGGTCGGGATGGCCCGAATGGTGAGACCATTGCGCACTTCATCGCCTAGAATTTTTATCAAATGGGTTGCCGTAGACCCCGTGCCAAGACCAACTACCATGCCAGCGCGAACCATGTCGGCCGCTGCTCGTGCTGCTTTTTTCTTCTGCTCATCAGCGCTCATAAACTGCCCAAAGCCTCCATCAGGAAAAGATGACTATGCGCCGACAGCATAGCGGGTTTGTTGCAAGCGCCAAGCCCGTTAAACGGCCTATTCCACTGTCACCGATTTAGCAAGATTGCGCGGCTGGTCCACATCGGTACCTTTGGCCAGTGCCGTGTAATAGGCCAATAATTGCACCGGCACGCTATAGACCAAAGGCGACAAAGCCGGATCACAATCAGGCACCGCAATAGCGCCCCAAAGGGCCCCACCCGCTTCGGCCCGCTTAATGCCATTTTGGGATGATAGCAGCAGGCATTTTCCGCCCCTTGCCATCACCTCATGCATGTTGGAGACGGTTTTTTCAAACAGATCATCTTCCGGCGCAATAACGATCACCGGCACCTCTTCGT
>WFQB01000080.1 GCA_015487305.1 Parvularculaceae bacterium
AAGGGCCGACAACGGGTGTCGCCAAGATCAATTTTCTGGGCAATAAGGCGTTTACTTCCAATGAGCTGAATGAGGTTGTGCTGACGGCAGAAAGTCGCTGGTGGAACTTGTTTGAAAGCAATGATAATTTCGATCCGGACCGGCTCGATTATGATCGCGAATTATTGCGGCAGTTTTATACCAAAAATGGGTATGCGGATTTTCAGGTTGTTTCAGCCGTTGCGGAACTGACGCCTGATCGGAAAAATTTCTTTATCACCTTTACCGTTGATGAAGGTCCGCAATATAAATTTGGTAAAATCGATGTGAAAACATCCTTGTCGAAAATTGATCCGGTTTTTCTCGAGCGCAGCCTGCCAATTAGGCCCGGCACAACCTTCAACTCGGAAATTGTCGAAAGCGCTACGGAATCGATTACCTATTCTACCGGGATTGCCGGTTATGCTTTTGTTGATGTAAACCCAAAATTACAGCGCAATACCGAGGCACGCACGGTTGATATTACTTTTGTGGTCAATGAAGGGCCGCGGGTCTATGTGGAGCGAATCGATATTCATGGTAATATCGGCACATTAGATCGGGTTATCCGTCGGGAAATGCGCCTTGTGGAGGGTGATGCCTTTAACCGCATTCTGGTGGATCGCTCCAAGCGCAAGATTAAATCGCTTACTTATTTTAAGGAAGTTGAGATTACAGAATTACCGGGCTCGGCCCCGGACCGGACGATTTTGGATGTTGCTGTCGAAGAACAATCCACCGGGTCTTTTTCAATCGGGGCTGGTATTTCATCAACCGATCGATTTGTCGCCAATATGTCTGTTGAGCAGCGCAATCTTCTTGGGCGCGGACAATATTTGAAACTGGACTTACGAGCCAGTACCCGGACCAGCAATGCCATTATCAGCTTTCGTGAGCCTTATTTTCTAGATCGCACGCTAAGCGCCGGTTTTGACTTATTTGCCAATAATACCGACTTCCGCGAGGCGGGGTTTGTCCGCGAAAGTTTTGGTGCTGGGGTTAATATTGGATTTCCAATTTCCGAATTTGGCCGTCTTGGGCTGAATTATACACTTCGTGACGATAATGTATTGGTTGACAGCATTACCTCTATCAATATTTCCAGTGCCAATGAAGTCGCCAATTTCCTCAGCCCTGATGCGGTGGCTAATAATAGTTTCACCCTGACGCCAACGCCAACCGGTTTTCAGTTGAGCGCGCAATTATGCGATTTTCAGGTGCGTTCTATCGACCCCACTTGTGAATCCCGTGGTCAGTTTCTGACCTCGTCTTTTGGCTATTCCCTGAATTTTGATACCCGCAATGATTATTTGGCCCCGTCACGAGGGTGGAAAGCCAGTTTTTCACAAAGCTTTGCCGGTCTTGGGGGCGATGTGAAATATCTGCGCTCACAATTTAATGGGGCCTATTATAAGCAATTACCCTTTGACCTTGTGGGCGCTGCCAAGCTGAATATTGGCTATGTGGATGGCTGGGGGGATAATGGGGTTCGTTTGCAAGACCGCTTCTTGCGCGGTGGCTCGACATTCCGGGGCTTTGAGCTTGCTGGTGTTGGCCCGCGTTTTGTGACGGAAGGTAATTCCGGTCGGGCGATTGGTGGTAAAGCCTATGCGGTTGGTGCCTTTGAAATAGCTTTCCCATTGCCTTTGCCGGAGCAATATGGCCTGCGCACGGCCTTTTTTACGGAATTTGGTACGGTTGGTCTGGTCGATGAGAATGACAAGGTTTTGAACAATAATCTGCCAACAGGCCTCGGGCCGGGTGAGCGCGGATCTTGGGTAGATTATAATAATGATGGTATTCTCGACCAACCTGTGCAGGATGACTTATCGCTTAGATTATCAGCTGGGTTGTCTATTAACTGGAATTCACCGTTTGGGCCGGTGCAAATCGACATTGCCCAGCCGATTTTGCGGGAAGATTACGACCGGACAGAAAGCTTTCGCTTCAGTGCTGGCACGCAATTTTAATAGAGTTTGTTAGAAGTCTCGAAATGAAACAAATGAGGTTGAGTATGAAAAAGTCACCATTACACGCCATGCTGGCTGGGTTCGCCATGGCAATCATTGCAGCGACCAGTGGCGCTGTTATCTCAGGCACAGCCATGGCCCAAACCGAGTCGGCAGGACCGGTGATTCTTATCGTCGATCAGGCGCGGTTGGTGGCCAATTCCAAAGCCGGCAAATCGATCAATGAGCAACTTTCCCAGTTACAAATTATGGCCAATGCTGAATTACAGCAGCAGGTGGAAGTGCTGGTTAAAGAGCAGGAAGAGTTGAAAGCCAAGCAAGGGCAAATTCCTGAGGATCAATTTTTGGAGCAAGCCAAACGCCTTGCGGTTGCACAAAATAATATCCCCATGATTCGGGAGATTAAGGTGCGCGAATTGGCGCTTTCCGAGCAGCGCGCCATTCAACTGATTACCAATGAAATGCGCCCGATTCTAAAGGATATTGTCGACCAGCGCGGGGCGTCAATCCTGTTAGATCGGTCTGCGGTTATGTATGCCAGCGAGGCGTCTGATATTACCGATGAGGTTCTTAAGCGCCTTGATGAAAAAATTCAAACCGTCAAAGTTGAGCGTATTCGCTTGACGGGCAATCAACAGCCTGCGGCACCTGCCGGTAACTAATCCGGAAATTTGCAGCGCTGACCCAAGCCTTCGGGCTTTGAAAAGATTGAAAACCGACAGGGGAATTGCGCCTGTCGGTTTTTCACTATCAGGAGGGGGGTAAAAACTGCTTTCCACTTTCTTGGAAATTGCTGTAGGATGCTGAAAAACTTAGAAGAATTACTCTATGGCTCATTTTCCGGACCCTCGTTTTTATGATACAGCGGCGGCTATTTCGTCAGCTGATGTGGCGGCGATGGTTGGTGGAACATTTTCGAGCAATGAACAGGGGCCCTTGATTGCACGCGTGAGCAATATCGAAAATGCTGGTGATGACAGTCTGGTTTTTGTCTCGCGACGGAGCTTTTTAACAGACAGTCTAAAGTCGCAGGCAGGGGCCTTGCTGATTGCGGATAAATTCCGTGATGAGATTGGTGAGCCTGATGATAAGAGGATAATATTCTGCGCATCGCCCCGGGCGGGATTTGCTACCCTTGCCGGGCATCTGCATTTGAGCAGGTTTGAGCAACACCCCCCGGATGGCGGCATTGATCCTTCGGCGGAAATTGGTGAGCGATGCCATATTTCTTCCGGGGCTGTTATTGGCGCAAATGCTGTCATTGGCAATGATTGTGTTATCGGACCTTTTGCTGTCATCGGACAGGGGGTTGAGCTTGGGGATGGCTGTCATATAGGCAGCGGCGCAATTATTAGCCATGCTATTTTAGGGCGCCAATGCCGCATTCGGGCTGGCGTGGTGATAGGGGATTCGGGGTTTGGCTTTGTGCCAACCGAAAAGGGGATGCAATATGTGCCCCAGCTGGGCCGTGTGATCATTGGTGATGAGGTTGATATTGGCGCTAATAGTGCGGTAGACCGTGGAGCGCTGGGGGATACCAGGATTGGACAGGGGACCAAGATCGATAATCTTGTTCAAATCGCTCATAATGTAAGCATTGGTAAAAATTGCGCCATTGCCGCCCTTTGTGGCATTTCAGGAAGCGCGAAAATTGGCGATGATGTTTTATTTGGTGGCCAAGCCGGGGTTGCCGATCATGCCAGTGTTGGCAGTAATTCCATTGTCAGCGGGCGTTCTGCCGTGTTGGATGATTTGCCCGGCAATGGACAATTTGGCGGCGCCCCGGCAAAGCCCTTGCGCGAATGGATGCGGGAAGTTATTGCCGTCAGCAGATTGGCTAAAGAAAATCGACAAAAGAAATAAAAGGAAGAGGGGGTGCTCTCGTGAGTGCTGAAGCAAAAAAACCAAACCTTGAAGACATGGATGTGATGCGGATTATGGAAATCCTGCCGCATCGTTATCCGATGCTGATGATCGACAAGATTATCAATATTACCGAAAATGATGGTGCCACCGGGGTGAAAAATGTGACCATGAACGAGCCGTTTTTCGCGGGGCACTTTCCGCAAAAGCCATTTTTTCCCGGGGTTTTCATTGTAGAAGCCATGGCGCAAACAGCGGCGGCCTATGTGGCGCAGGTTGAGGATGTGGATACATCCAATCAGGTGGTTTTGTTTATGGGCATTGACAAGGCCCGTTTTCGCCGTCCCGTGGGGC
>WFQB01000081.1 GCA_015487305.1 Parvularculaceae bacterium
ATTTTTGAACATCAGCAGGCCTATTATAGGGCAGATTTAATTTCAGGGTTGTTAAATCATGACCAACACCCGTTCCGATAGGGGAAAAAACCGTATTTCCCGCTTTTTTGCTGGCCTTTTTGGGTGCGGCAAGCCGGGCGAAGAGGAGAAAGGCGCTTTGCGGCGCCTCGCTTTGTGGCGCTCTGTCGGGGTTTTGGGCGTGCGCCTTGGGGGCGCGGCGGCCAATTTCTTTTATGTTCTGGTGCTGACCCGACTTCTGCCACAGGAAGATGTGGGTCTGGTGCTGACGCTCACTTCCTATGCGTTCATGTTTTCGGTGCTAATGACCCTCAACCTCGAAAATGTGGCGATCCGTTTTTTACAGCAACCATTGGAGAGAGGCGATTTACAAAGCGCCCGCGCTTTTGTCCGCCATAGCGGCGCGGTGTTTTTACGTATGCTGCTTTTGGTGATGGTGGCCTATGGTCTATTGGTGTTCTTTGTTGCCGGACGGGGCATGGATATTGGCCTGTCGATAGTGCTTTCCATGTTGAGCATTCCAGCATTGGCTTTGTTGCGGGTTGGCTCTCTATACGGACAGGCCTTTCATAAAGTGTTTGTGGTCTCGCTGTCCTGGGGGTTTGTGCGGCCATTCCTGTTACTGGCTTTTGTGGTAGGCATTGCGGCTTTAGGCCTCGGACAACCCTTGGTCTTTGTGTTTGCGGCATTTCTGGTTAGCGCGTTTCTGGCTTTGCTGGTACAGTTTTTCATGCTGCGCCCGCATATGAAATTTATGGGGCAGGCGGTAAAAGCAAAACCCGCCAGCGATGAGCGTCGCCAATGGACCATGGCCGGGCTTTATCTGGCGGCCAGTGTTTTCCTGCTCGACTATTTTCAAAACACCGTGCCCGCCATAGCGGCGCTGGTTTTGCCATCTGAAGATATTGCCCTTTTGGGGGTGGTCTTGCGCTTTGTCGGGGTCATGGCCATGGGGCAGATGGCGATCAACGCCGCTATGGGCCAACAGATTTCCCGCCATCACGCCAAGGGCGAGAAAGGCAAAATGATGGAGGCAATTATTTTTGCCAATCATTTGCGGTTTTGGCCAACGCTCGGGGTTTACGGTTTTATATTTATTTTTGCCGAGCCTCTACTGGGTATTTTTGGTGAAGACTATCGTGAGGGCGCGTTTATTTTTCGCCTGCTTGGTTTGGTCCCTCTGGCCGCCTGCTTTTTTGGCAATTCAATCATGCTGCTAAATATTTATGGCAAAGCAAAAGTACTGGTTGCTCCGGCGCTGTTGTCAACATTATTGCTGTTTCTTGCCATTCCCGTGGGAGCCAATATGGCCGCGCTTTCCGGGGTCGCGGTGGCAACCCTTTTGGTAATGCTGGTATTTTATGGCACGCTCTATCTGAAGGTGCGGCAGGTCACGGGCGTGCGGGCTGCGCTTTTTGACGGATTGCCAAAGCGGCCATAAAAACGCCGGTCCAAAAAATCATCGGGTTCATCAAAAAAGTTGAGAACATTTCCGATTCTGTAAAAGAGCGCATAAATATTATCGCAGCCATGCCAATAAAAAACGGATCAATATCCCGCTGATGACGAAGCCAGTGGCGAACCACCAGATAGAGACCGGTGACAAAAAGCCATAGAAATAGCGCAAGGCCGATAAACCCCAGATCAACGGTCACTTCATAATAGGCATTGTGAAAATAAAACTGACTGCCTTCATGGTGAAAGCGATTGGCGATGGAAACGGCGGCATTGACTTCATCGCGCCAAAAATTCCCGGCCCCCAAACCAAGCACAGGGTTTTCCGCAATGGATTGTTGCGCCACCTGCCAGATATCTGTGCGCCCGGTCAATGTCGAGCTTTTGCCAAGACTGCTTAAAACCTCATCAACCGGGTCTAGTCGCAAGACATTGGTCATGACAAGGCTGCCCAATGTCGCCACCATCACCATGCCCGCCACCAATACAGGCCTTAAACCGCGCACGCGCGCCGCCGGGCGCCATATGATGACAAGAAATCCGACAAGGCTAAGCGCGCCAATATACAGCAAAAGCGCGGTTGCCGATTGGGCTTTGAACAATAAAAAAGCCGCCGGCAATAAAGAGCCCGCTGCCAGCAGACGCCAGATATTGCCATAGCGCCGATCGGTGAGCACAACAAAAGCAGCCAGCGACAGAATCAGCATGCGCACGCCGAGAACATTTTTTTGCGGGAAAACCCCGACCACCGCATAACCGCCATCAATGCCGCCGACCAATTGCTTTTCCATATTAAACAGGCTGGCCAACATGAGAAGGCTGGAGGAGATTAAGATAGCAATGACAAATTGCCGATGGTCAAGGCGCACAGCCGTATAAAGGGCGACAATAAAACCAATTGTCAGCAACACTCCAAAACGAAGCGCTTCAAAAGGTGCGGCGGCCCA
>WFQB01000082.1 GCA_015487305.1 Parvularculaceae bacterium
GGCCCATAGGCTTCCTTGATGTTGAATAACATTGCCGGGGCGGATTTCATTACCATTGATTTTCATGAGATTATTGGTCCTGCTTCAAATTTGCAGCGGTTTTGCCAGAAAGCCTATGGCTTTGACAAGAGCGCTGGGGCAAAACTTAACTTTTGCCTCAGTGCCTTGTTTTGTGTTTTGCCGCAAATATCTGCAAATGGCAGGAAAACCCCTAAGGTGAGGGGGGCTAGGGGCTAATCGCGCTTACCAATATGGACAGCGTTTTTATTGCCGCGAATGGACAAATCGCCGCTATAGCTGCCAAGGCTGACATCGCCGGAGCCGAGAATGGCAATGCCCGGATCAACCGCTTCACCATTGAAAATAAAGTCGCCAGAGCCGACAATGCTGACAGATAATTGCGTGGCTTTGCCATCATCTATCCGAATGTCACCAGAGCCAACAATGCTGGCTGATGCCGGGCCATTGATTTTGGCAATTCTGATATCGCCGGAGCCGCTGATAGAGGCGTAAATGCCGTCATTGACCGGGCCGGTTTTAATGTCGCCGGAGCCTGCAATGGAAAATTCGCCATCGCCGCCAATTTCTTCAATGATGATGGTGCCGGAGCCGCCAATGCTGGCAGAGGCCGGGCCGGAAAATTTGCCGGCAAAAATATCGCCAGAGCCGCCAATGCTAAAGCTGCCATTTTTGCCATTGCCAAAGGTGAGCTTGCCGGAGCCGCCAATGGAGGCTTTCAGATTGCCGCCAATATCACCAAAGACAAGCGAGCCACTGCCGCCAACGCCGATTTTACCCGAAGCGATATTGCCAAATTCCCCACCTGCATAAATGCTGTTTTTAAGGACGACATCGCCGGCATCACCGGACACTTTCAGACTTGCAATGAAGTTTTCAATATTGATATCGCTGCCTTCGGGGGCAGTGATAGTGATGACGGGATAGTCAACGAGCCAGCGCTCGACCCGTTGCGCCAGAGGGCCGCGACCTCTGATTTCCCGTTGGAAGGGTCTGCTTTTGGGTTTTTTGGGGCCTTCAATGAGAACCGTGCTGCCTTTAAGGCGGTGATTAAGCTCATAACTTTCTTTACCATCTTTTATGGTCACGGATATGCCATCGGCGTCTTCTTCAAGATTTATAGTGATAGTGGCGATGATATTTTTAAATGCGATATCGCTGGCAGTGGGATAATCGGTTTGGGCCGAAAAGGCCTGACTTGACAGGAAAAGGGTGAAAATGAAAACGCCTGAGAAAATCTTAAAAATGGATTTTACAGATGACAGGCGCGCAAAGCGGTTATGATTGGGCATTTTGTCTTCCCTCATTTTACTTTGTTGATGACCCCGTTATGCAAGATTATGCGCCTGACAAGGGGGTTTGCCAAGGGGGGGTGAGGGCGGTCTTGGTGACGGTTTGGAGAGGTTTGGGCGCTTATCAGCAAGGTAGAATGTTTGAAAAACCGCTCTAGCCTGCCAGTTTGGCCATTTCTTCATCGCTTAGGTCGAGATTGGCATAGACATTTTGCACATCGTCCAAATCATCCAGAGCATCGATCAGTTTCAGGATTTTTTCTGCCTTTTCGCCTTTTACCTCGATCATATTTTGTGGTTTCCAAATGAGAGCGGTATTGGCAGCTTCGCCGAATTTTTCTTCCAAAGCTTTTGCCACTTCGGCAAGGTCTTCGGCGGCGGTGATGATTTCATGGGTTTCTTCGCTGGAAGTAACATCCATGGCACCCGCATCAATCGCCGCTTCCAACATATCCTCTTCGCCAATATTTTCGGCTTTATATTCAATCTGTCCGACACGATCGAAAGAGAAGGAAACGGTGCCGGTCTCGCCGAGATTGCCGCCATTTTTGGTGAAGGTGGAGCGCACCTCCGAGGCGGTGCGATTGCGATTATCGGTTAGAGCTTCGACAATGATGCCGACCCCTTCTTGGGCAAACCCTTCATAGCGAATTTCTTCGTAATTGGCGCCATCGGCATCGCTTGCCTTTTTGACGGCGCGCTCAATATTGTCCTTGGGCATGGAGACGCCCTTGGCATTGGCAATAGCAAGGCGCAGGCGGGGATTAAAGGCGGGGTCCGGCGCGCCCATTTTGGCGGCGACGGTGATTTCCTTGGACAGCTTGGAGAACAGCTTGGAGCGTTTGGCGTCCTGACGCCCTTTGCGATGCTGGATATTTGCCCATTTGGAATGGCCGGCCATGATGTTCCCTAAAGCTTTAAAAAATTTTCTATTGGAGGGCAGATGTAGCGGAGCTGTGGCCAAGGTTCAAGTCTTGACGACAAGGCTAGGCAATCAAAAAAGCGCCACCTCAAAAATGAGATGGCGCTTTAACCCAAAAGAAATTGGGGAATTATGATCTATCGTACCAGCAGGCTTTTGCCGCCAAATAATACGATATTAGAGACAAGGAACACGCCAAAATAGCCAAGCAGATCCCCACCGCTGACATTCATAGCGTAATCCCATGCTGTTTGAAGCTGGCCCATCCACTCACCGGCGGTGAAGCGGTCCGGGCTCATAAACCCGTCGAGAGCGACATTGGCAAGCCCGAGTAAAACTACAGCAAGACCGGAACGGCCAAGCCATTGACCAAAGCTGCTCATCGTGCCGCCGGATAGAAGCGCAACAGCCCCCAATACCCCTAATTCCGCCGGTGATGCCCCCTGAAACACGCCCGTAACTGCAGCCATTACGTCATTCATGATGGTTTCTAACATTCTTATACCCCTTGAAAAGTGTTAACCCTCGGTAAGGTTAACAGGAAAAATCATGGGCGCAAAGTGCTGGTTAAGAATTCTTCGCGGTAAGAGAGGATTTATTGCGAAGGGTGTTGCATTTGCGAGTGTAATGGCGCTTTGCTTTGAAAAATATTGGTGCGATGGACGGCGGCGGTTTTAGGAAGATAAAGGGAAAGTCATGGGTAAGCTATTGAAAATCATTACGGTTTTGGTTGGCTTGTTGGCGCTGACGGGTTCGATCTTGTTGTTTTACTGGCTGCCACAGCGCGCCGACAAGCGTATGAATTTTGTGCGCGAGCATGAAGTTTATACGATTTCAGAAAAAGCTATTGCGCTGCACAAACAATTACAGGTTGCAGATCTGCATGGGGATACGCTTTTGTGGATGCGCGACCCGCTAAAACGCCAGACCCGTGGGCATATCGATCTGCCGCGTCTGCGTGAGGGCGGGGTGGCGCTACAGGTTTTTTCGGTGGTCACCAAAGTGCCCAAGGGTCTGAATTATGAAGAAAACACCGCAGATAGTGATGAGATTACTTTGCTTGCCTTTGCCCAGCGTTGGCCCATTGCCGCGTGGACATCGATTTATGCGCGCGCCGAATATCAGGCCCGGCGCTTGCATAAAATTGCCGAACGTTCAAATGGCAAGCTTCATATTATCCGTACACAAAGTGATTTGTCGGAATTTTTAAGCGCCCGTGAAAATGACCCCGCCTTGATTGCCGGTATTCTGGCAACGGAAGGGGCGCATCCGCTGGAAGGGGAAATTGAAAATGTTGTTCGGCTATATGATGAGGGCTATCGCATTATCGGCTTGCAGCATTTTTTCGACAATGCGCTTGGGGGCTCTTTGCATGGGGTTTCCAATAGTGGGCTAACGGAATTTGGTCGTGAGGTGGTTGGTGAGCTTGATCGCCTCGGGATTATTATTGATGTCGCCCATTCTTCAGAGGCGGTGGTGCGCGATGTGTTGGCGATGAGCGAGCGGCCACTTATTGTCTCCCATACAGGGCTGAAAGGCATGTGTGATGTGAAGCGCAATGTTGATGAAGCGCTGATGGCGCAAATTGCCGCCCGTGGGGGGCTTATTGGTATTGGCTATTGGGAAGAGGTGGTTTGTGACGATAGCCCCGAGGGTATTGCCAAAGTCATTGCCTATGGGATTTCGCGCTTTGGCGTTGAGGCGATTGCGCTGGGCTCTGATTTTGATGGGGCGATTACCACAAGATTGGATACATCTGAATTGGCGGCGCTGACCGATGCTTTATTACGCCAAGGGGTGAGCGAAGAGGATATTCAAAAAGTGATGGGGGGCAATGCCTTGCGGTTTTTTGCGCAAAATCTTCCCGATGCGGGCGCTCAATAATCAATCGCGCGATAGATAGGCTTGCCGCCACCGGCAACGGCGTCGCGGCTTGGGGCCTCTTGACCCAGACGGGCGCGATAGACCCAGATATTGCTCATCACCTGCTCGACAAAATTGCGCGCTTCTGGATTGGGGATGGATTCCAGCAATAATAATTGATCGGTAATGCCGGTTTTGTTTTTAAAGCGGCGCAGATTGCCCGGCCCCCAATTATAGGACAGGGCCATTTCAAACAGATCGCCCCCGGCCTGTCGCTCTAAAAGATATTCCACATAGGATTGACCCAATTGCATATTATAAGCGGGGTCAAAAAGGCGCTTACCTTGGGAGCGATACCGCAAGGAGCGGTCTTTGGCCACATAGGCTGCGGTGCGGGGCATGAGCTGCATCAGCCCTTTGGCACCGGCGTGGCTATTGGCCTTGGTCATGAATTTGCTTTCCTGACGGATAAGCCCGAATAGCACGGCCCTGTCGATTTTATAGCCGCCATTGGGGGCATAAGGGGGAAGCGGATAAAGGGCAGCGTCGAGAAAAGAACCGGGGGTGGACTTGCCACCTGATGCGAGCGCCATGGTGACTTGTGCGGAGGGTAACGCCAGTGCTTCGGCGGCAGCGATTAATCTGACATCATCATCGGCGGTCAGTTC
>WFQB01000083.1 GCA_015487305.1 Parvularculaceae bacterium
CGCTGCCGCCGCCCGCCCGGCCCATCTTCCCATGGCAAAACAGGCGCTCAATAGATATCCCCCCGTGGGGGCGTCCCAATCAACCATCTCGCCGACGCAATAATGATTGGGCATGGGCTTTAGCATCAGGTTCTCGTCCAAAGCCGAGAATTTAACCCCGCCCACCGTGCTGATCGCTCGCTCCATGGGGGTAAAACCGTCAATCACAATCGGGCATTGGGTAAGCGCGGTAAAAAAATCCGCCTCAATCGGCGGCGGAAAACTTTCCCCCCGCAACAAAAACGCCTCACGCAACAAAGCTGCTTTCGCCCCCGACAGACCAAATCCTTTGCGCAAAAAATTACTAAGGCTTTCCTTGCCCCGAGGTTTTTGCAAACGGGCGCGAATTTTCGCTTCCGGCCAATCGGGCAGGAAATTAATCAAAATTTGTGCAGAACCGCCCGCCAGCTCATCGCGAAGGGCTGCGCTCAAAGCATAAATACCACCGCCCTCAAGCCCCTGTTCGGTAACCACCGCCTCCCCGCGCGAGACGCAAGCCTTGCCGGAAAACGCCACATTTTTAATCGGCTCACCAGCAAAACGCGTTTTGAAAATATCCGACCACGCAATCCGCACCCCGGCATTGCTGGCTGCAAAAGGCGCGAGCGCAACCCCGCGCGCCGCCAATTTATCCGTCCACTGACCATCAGAGCCAAGGCGCGGCCAGCTCGCCCCGCCAAGGGCGAAGATCACCGCATCAGCAACAAAGGATTGAGGCCCTTCGGGCGTATCAAATAACAAAGCCCCATCTTCATCCCAGCCGCGCCAAACATGGCGAGTGTGAAACTGAACCCCGCCCTCATCAAGACGCGCCAGCCAGCGCCGCAGCAAAGGCGAGGCCTTCCATTGTTTGGGAAAAACCAGGCCAGAAGACCCGATCA
Organism: Parvularculaceae bacterium; assembly: GCA_015487305.1. Taxonomy (GTDB): domain Bacteria; phylum Pseudomonadota; class Alphaproteobacteria; order Caulobacterales; family Parvularculaceae; genus S012-90. The sequence continues at coordinate 921 of WFQB01000083.1, forward strand.
CCGCTTTGCTGCCAAGGGCTTCCATCCAAGCGGTAATCTCAGCCGGCGGAAAAGCTTCAATAAACTTATGCAAAGCCTTTTCGTCCCGCCCATAGCGCGCCAAAAAGTCAGGCAGGTCTCCCTCATGGGTGATGTTAAGGCCGGACTTTCCGGCCATCAAAAATTTGCGCCCCAAAGAGGGCTTTGCCTCAAAAACATGAATATCGAGATTAGGCGAGGCCGCTCGCGCTGCCTCTGCCGCCATCAAACCTGCGGGTCCACCACCAACTATTGCCAATCCTGCCATCTGCCCCCTTTGGCACGAAACAAGTCAAAACACAAAACCACAAGGCGAGGGTGCGCCTTGTGGTTTCGGGTAAAGCCAAATGGCTTGAAAGCTTATTAGTCTTTTTTGTGCTTGCCGTGGCGACTTTGCTTTGCGGCTTCCATTTCCTCAGCGGAAATCACCCCATCGCCATCAGTGTCAATCATGGCAATGCGCGGATGATCTTTGGCGACAAATTCATCACGGGAGATCTGCCCGTCACCATTTTCATCCATGGCAGCAAGCATTTGTTCGCGCTTTTTCGCCCGGCGCTCCTGCATTTTCGCTTTGCGTTCTTGCATTTTTGCTTCCCGGGCAGCAGTCAATTCCGCTTCGCTTAAAACCCCATCGCCATTTTCATCCATAGCATCAAAACGCTCGGCCCTATGGGCGGCGCGCTCTTCGGCAGAAATCGCCCCATCACCATTGGTGTCAATCGCCACCATTTTATCCCCGGTGCCAGCAATAGCGCTTACGCTAAATGCAGAGGCGGTTATCAGGGCCATTGCTAAAATCAATTTCTTTCTCATCATAAATTTCCTTTTCATTGATTGGGCGCGCAAGGGCGAAAGCCTCGCATCACCTGACTAAAACGCAGTGGCGGCTTTGTTTCCGTTCAAACTTAAGAGGATTTAACAAAACTGGGGGACAGCCCGCGCGATTGGGTTTAATCTTCGAGATTCCAACAGCAATCATGCTACTTTCCGGGTGAATATAACGAAAATCATGCACAAACTTGCCAAAGAAATCCTGTCCTTCTGGTTTGAAGACTTAAGCCCCAAGCAGCATTTCATAAAAGATGATGCGATAGACGAAGCCATCAAGGCACGTTTTGCGGCTGAAATCCCGCGCGCGGCCGCAGGCGGGTTTGATGACTGGCTGGAGGACTGCAAAAGCGCTCTCGCTTTGGTAATTCTACTCGATCAGTTTCCCCGCAATGCCTTTCGCAACAGTCCGCAATCCTTTGCTTATGATTGCGCCGCTTTGGCGCGCGCCCGCGAGATGGTGCACAAACAACAGGACATGGCCCTAAGTCTCGACCAACGAGCCTTTGTCTACATGCCCTATATGCACGCCGAAGACCTCGCCGCGCAGGAGGCCTGTATTCAACTATTTTCAGAAAACTGCCCGCGCGAAGACAATATCCGCTTTGCCATCATCCATCGCGACATCATAAGAGACCATGGCCGCTTCCCCCACCGCAACGAGGTTTTAGGCCGCATCTCTACAAAAGCAGAATTGGCCTTCCTAAAAGGCGATGGCTTTAAGGGGTGAGGTTTTGCAAAAATCTAATCCCCGCCTGAAATGACTATGCTATTTTGCAAAAGGAAAGTTCAGGTTTTCACACTGAAGAGCCAAACAAGCGCGACTGCGCGTCGGCGCTCATGCGCCGCGCTCGCTGCCCCGCCCGCCCTTCGAGACGCCGCCCGAAGGCGGCTCCTCAGGGTGAGGGGGGCGGGAATAGCAGTGAGCGTCATCAGAAAAAATGGTGGGCGGTACAAGGTTCGAACTTGTGACCCCTACGATGTCAACGTAGTGCTCTACCACTGAGCTAACCGCCCGTCCTGTCATTCTCAGCGTTTCAAAAACCCTGAATATGAGAGGGGTTGATTACCCCTGCATCTTCATCTTGGCAAGATTTATATTGAAATTATTGCTTTTACGCCTAGGGCTGCGACCGCGGCCCCGGCGACCCATGCCGCCGCCCCGCCGGAGGGTGCTACGCACCCGCGAGGCAGATTAAGCCGCGATCATGCGGTCAACTTCATCAACGAGATCGCGCAGGTGAAATGGCTTGGAGAGAACTTTGGCATCTTTTGGTGCCTGATTGGCCGGATTTAAGGCCACAGCCGCAAAACCAGTGATAAACATGATTTTCATTTCCGGATCAATTTCCGAGGCGCGCCGTGCAAGCTCGATGCCATCCATCACCGGCATCACAATATCGGTCAGCAACAGGTCAAATTCGCGCAATTGCAATTCTGTCAGCGCCTCATCCCCCTGCGCTGCATCAACCACAACATGGCCAGCCTTTTCCAGCGCCTTTTTTAGAAAGCCCCGCATGCTGTCATCATCTTCTGCCAGTAGAATTGCCGCCATTGTCCCAAGACCTTTTCTTTTTATCGCTGTGTTCTTCTTATCGCTGTGATGGGTCGGGGTCTAACATCAAAGACCCTAATCAACCCTAACACCTTTCCGGTTCCGGTTAATACTCTTTTAACACGGACGCTCTCACCCTTGAATAGCCAAGTTTTGCCATGTTTTTCTATAGACTTCCCAGCCTAGAAGATAAAAGTTAAGGTCTGACAAAGCTTCGCAAAAAGGGTGGCAAAAGGCGAGAAACCAATGAAAGACCGGACCGATAAGAGCAAGGACGCAAATAGCGGGGGCACAGCGCTCATCGCTGACGGCCCCTTTGCCCCGGTGGAAGTGCTGGAGCCGGCCAATTGGACGGTCCCGTTTATTTTTGCCTCGCCCCATTCAGGGCGGCGCTATCCTGCTGATCTGTTTGAAAAATCCTGCCTGCCTCTCGCCCGAATGCGGGCTTCAGAAGATGCCTATGTGGATTTGCTGATCGACGATATTCCAAGCCTTGGGGCACCAGTGCTAAAAGCCCTGTTCCCGCGTCTGGTGCTGGATGTGAACCGCTCTTCCAGCGAGCTCGACCCGCTAATGTTTTCCGGCAAATTACCCCCCGGGGCTGAAACCAGATCAAGCCGGGTGCTGGCCGGATTTGGCGTTATTCCTCGTTTGGGGGCCGAAGGGCGCGAGATTTACCGGCGGCGCCTTGATTTGCCAGAGGCGCAAAACCGCCTTGATCTATATTATCGCCCCTATCATCTGGCTTTGCGCGGTCTTATTGCCGAATCGCAAAAGCGTTTTGGTTGCGCGATTTTGATTGATTGCCATTCCATGCCCTCGACCATGCCCGCTACCATGATAGGCGCCTCCCTAAAGAGCCATTCCTCAAAGGCAGTTGATATTGTCCTTGGCGACCGGTTTGGCCATTCCTGTGCCAATGGGCTGACCGGTCTGGCTGAACGGCTATTTGCCGATGCCGGATATGCTGTCACCCGCAATAACCCCTATGCGGGGGGCTATGTAGCTCAATCATATGGTAAGCCATTGAAAGGCGTGCATGTTTTACAGATAGAGATGTCCCGCCGCCTATATATGGATGAACAGCGCATCACACGGCATAAGGGCTTTGATGCTCTGCGCCATAACCTTAAGTCTATTTTTGCTACTTTAATAACAATCACCCCAGAGGCTCTACAACCCAGCCTGGCCGCTGAGTAGTATTTGGTTGATTTTCCAGTTTAATTTATGGACCCAAAAAAGAAGCCGTGGCTGGGGGAGCCACGGCTTTCAAGTCAATAGGGAGGAAACGCCCTAATTTTAGGGCAAACAGCATCGCTGTCATGAGTTCAGATAATGCACTCCACCTCAGAGATCAAGTCTAATTTTGCATCGCAACATGAAATTTTGGATAGAAGGCAAAAAAATCAATTATGCTATAATAGCCCCTCGCCTTAATCATGGAATTGCACTTGGCTGCACCGGCCTGATTGGCACGGTTATCGCCGCAAGAATTGCAAAGTCCTGATTTTAATGAAAATTGATACTTTCAATCC
>WFQB01000084.1 GCA_015487305.1 Parvularculaceae bacterium
GACCAATCTCCATTTTGAAACTGTTCCTCTAAATATGTAAAAAGATTCGGGTTGTATTTTCTCAAACTGGAATCGGAAACAATATACCCTGAAAAAAGGCGATTACTCTGACTTTCATTCCACCAAAGTTTTCTGAAATACATCATATTCGCCGTTTTGCGAATTCGCGCAAAACCTTCGATTGCTCCGTCGTAATAATCAATCGCGAATATCCCAGAAAATGGTGTAAAGCTGCACACAATTCCATCACCAACTGCGCCTGCGTGTGGAAATACTGTTTTTAGATTTTGCACCATTCAACAGCTGCCCTTTCTTACCTCCGGCAATAGTAAGCGCAAGGTGCATAGCTGCCAAGCCTCCAAACCACATATCTCTGTCAGAACCTGAATGGATAGCGCTATTACTATAGTAGCGTCTCGGGATATAGAAAATCATTGCCCTGTCATCACTGCGCAACCATGCCATCAATCATTCTTTACGGCATCCAGCAACATGACCGCAAAAAACAGCGCAACGGGAACGCCAACCAGAACAAGTTTTATCTTCATGGCAAATGGCAGAAACAATAACGGCAGAACGGCCACGATTAGCATGAACTCCATAGAGACTAACCAAATTGTTTCCTTGTCTATTTTCATAGCGGTGCCCGATGACAAATCTTATCTGCTTTTTTAATTACTTCCAATAATGACAGGATTGCTTATCTAGGATACAGCAATCGGGACAGTTCTCCGCGCCGATACCAACTCACAGCATGGTGCATTACACCTTCGGCTAATGCATCTTACGGTGCTAAAAATGTGGCCTATGCCTTTGGTTATGTCATTACCTCAGCTGGTCCGGTTGCTAAAATTTCATTCCATACTGCAAAAGCCTCTAAAGCAGTCGCTTGGCTATCAAACAGAGCTGAAGAGGAATAGAATTCTTTAAACGCCTCAATGAATTGACGCGGCGAATAATTGCCCGACAATCTTCCATGTTTTGAAAATTCCCAGTCCCAACCGACTTTTCCAGCCTTTCTCACATCAATCCAAACCCATCTGTCTTCCCAAATATATAAACGCATCCTTATGCTATTGCGCGATCGTGATGACTCAACAGATATTTCAATTTTTTCAACCTTCTCGCCCTCCACAATATCATAAACTTTGTGAAACTTAAGAGTGGAAGCGTTATATTTGAGAGACCTTCTTTTTTTTGCAAAGGTCACTGCAATTTCTGTGAGGAACTGGTTTTCAAAATCAGGAACAATTTGCATAATTTCCACCAAGCTTCCGATAGCCTGGTCTAATCTATCGGCCGAAAGACCAAAGTTAGGATTACGCCGGCGCCGCCGACGACACCCCATAGGGGGGCGTTGAGGAAGAAATTGGCGAGCTTGGCCAGCGGACCGTTTTCGACATTGGCGATGTCAAAACCGATTAGCGAGAATATCTCTGCGGTGGTGCGGATCTCCATCGTGCCTTGCTCCAGCGTTGTGATGGCGTCCGCCCCCAGCAATGCGAGACCGGCGGCCACTAAAATCCATGAAAAAATCCGAAAAAGCCCCATGCCCCTAATCCTCTACGCTAATCTTTAAACAAACCCGCTTTTGCGGGGTGGTCTGTCCCCGAAAGGCAGAATATCGCTGCCAGCGCCTAAAGGCAAATGGGGCCGAAAAGGCCATTTCTCGCGGGGCTTTTCTTGATGGAAACTGGTATTTTGCGTCATCTGGCCCCTTGCGTAAATCTGACAGGATTGGTAAGTCGCCTGTTGCGGTGGCGGGTTTATGGCCTGTTTTCGCAAAGGACAGGTGGCCGAGTGGTCGAAGGCGCCAAAGGGGTCGGTTTACCGAACCCGTCCTTAAAAAAGGATAGCGTGCGCTGTCTTTTGCGACCCCTCTACACCGGAAGAGGACATAAAACTGGTGAGGACAGGTGGCCGAGTGGTCGAAGGCGCACGCTTGGAAAGCGTGTAGGCGTTTACGCGTCTCGTGGGTTCGAATCCCACTCTGTCCGCCATTTTTTTGTTACGCTCGCGGGCTGTTTCGCGCTGACGCGCTGCCCAGCGAGCGCGGCGAATGGTCGCCGAGCGCCGTCGCGGCCCTTGGTAGCGAAATTGAACCAGTTCGTTTGTAATTTGATTATGCGCAGTTTGAGACAAGTGAAAAGAACCCACGGTTTTTTGTGGTCTAACCTTTGCCCCCAGCCTTTGCCCCAAACTTTTCCTATGTCCGGTTTTTAGATTTCTCGGTTGGCGAGTAGTTTGTTGCGGTATTGGGTTTGGATGACGGAAATGCCGACCATGACGAAGATGACAAAGTAAAAGGTTGCTTTGCTCATGGCGGTAATGGCAAAACCGAAAAGCACCACATGGGCAAGATGCGCCCCTTCGGACAATAGCAACACCCCGACAATCAGCAAAATGAACAGGCCAAGCACTTCATAGACGCGGTTCTGCTCAAGGAAGCTCGCTATATATTCAGCGGTGACGATCATTAAAATGCCACCAATAATGATCGCGGTGGCCATCACGGCAAACACATCCGTAAGAGCGATCGCCGAAAGCAGGCTATCGAAAGAAAATATTAAATTCATAGAAACAATCATCAATAGCGCGCTCAAGAAAGATTTTTTCGGCGCGCTTTCATCTTCTTCGCCGAGATGCTCGACCGCCAGCAAATGAAATATCTCTTTAAACGCTGTATACATGATAAAACCACCGCCCAGCAATGTGACAATGGCGTGGAAGTTAAATGTGCCTTCAAAAAAACCGGGCAGGTTGATAGCGAAAATTGTATTGGTCAGTGATTTAATTGCCTGCATAATGCCAAACAGCAAAATAATGCGAAATAAAATGGCAAGGCCGATACCGAGCTGGCGTAATTGCTTTTGCTTTGATGCTTCGACCCTGCGACTTTCTATGGAGATATATAGGAGATTATCAAAACCCAATACGGCCTGCAGCAGAATCAACATGAGCAGGGTAAAAAGATTGGATAGTGTAAAAAGGTCAAGCATGATAATCCCCTCAAGATATTCTTCTCGCAAGGATCGCTTATAGAGGAATTATTTAAAATTCAAAAGTCATCTTTCAAGATGATTTGTTTTTTCTCCCGATCAAGAATGATTTCGAGAAGAGTATCGCCAATAGCCATCAACCCTGCAATGAGGAGGCTCGCCCCAATAAATAAATTATGCAGCCATAAAGGCGCAATTATCATCAACACATAGCGGATTAGAAAAAATCCTAAAATGAGGGAGACAATACAGGCAAATTTTGCCGGACCAGTCATGGAGCGCCAGAACCTATCCCAGCGCAACCAAATCCAAAGCAGGGGATTTTTATTGGCCCGTGCCCGCGCCAGCAAAGAGACAGCTTCTTTGTCGTCTCTGTCCTGATGCAATATGAATAGCGCCCGGTCTGCGGCTTCTTCAAAATCACCCCTATCAAGGGCAATCTCGCCGAACAAAAGCTGCACCTGCTGATTTTCCGGGTTCAGCATGGCGGCGCGCTGCAAAGCCTCCCCCATGGGTCGCCCGGTCTTATAGGCAAAATCCGCAAAGCCTGCGAGAAATTCCGCATTATCCGGATCAAGCGTCAATGCCTGCTGAAATCGCGCTTCGGCTTTTTTATTCTGGCCAAGGGCTTCGTGGTAAAGAGCCAGCATGAAATGCAACTCAGGATCCTCTGGCGAAGTTTCAACCGCTTTTGTGCAAGCCTCCAATGCTACTAGCGTATTTCCTAACTGCCCCCAAGCGCTGCCGTATAAAATCAGGCTATGGGGGTCATTACTATCAATCGCCAGCATTTGCCGGGTGATAGCTAAAGCATCTTCCGGTTGCTCTTTGCGCAGATGGATTTTTGCCAAAATGGCGAGCGCCTCTGTATTTTCCGGCTCTTCGCCTAAAATATTTTCCGCCTCTCTTTTTGCGCCGGACAGATTACCGGCTTCAAGCAGAGCATTGGCGGTGTTGATGCTGCCCTGCATTAATAATCCTTGTTTAAGGTCACGGTCTTGGTTTCAGCCTTGATGGTTCGTGCCAAGACATAGGGTGCTATCCAAGTGAGCAAACAAAAGCCAAGCCACGCGAATAATAATATATTACTGGCCAGGGGCGCATTGCGCAGGAATACACGATAAGTCACTTGAAAAGCGAGATAGAGGCCGAGCAGAATGAACAGTTTTTGCTTGCCGTCAAAGCGCCCCATGAATAATGCCCATTTGAACCACAGTCCCATCACCGGATTACGCCGTAATTTTACCTTGGCAAGCAGCGCAAGGGCGACAGGATTTTCCGAATTGATGGATAATATCCACAAAGCACGCTCGCGAGCCTCATTCATATCACCACGACGAAAAGCAAGATCGCCAAGCGCGAGGATTAAATCTACATTATCCGGCTCTATTTCGCTGGCGCGCTGGAGGTAAGGGGCGGCCTCTTCTTCGCGCGCCGTGGAAATAAGGAAATCTCCATAGCCGACCAGCGCGTCCATATTATCCGGGTCCAGTGCCAGAGCCTGTTGGTAATGATCTTCTGCCTGTTTATGTTTGCTGCGACGTTCGAGGAAATTGGCGAGAAACACATGATTAAATGGTTCCTCGGGGGCGTTGGCGATGGCGCTTTCAATCGCCTCCTGCGCTTGGCTATATTGCTTTTGCTGCTCAAAAACCATGCCGAGAACCCGTAGGACAAAATCATTTTCCGGCTCTATCTCGGCGGCGCGCTTTGCCAATTGTGCCGCTTCTTCCTTGTCCTCGCGTTTTAGGCGGCACAATGCCAGTAAGGCCATGGCGTTTGCGGCTTCGGGTTCTTCGGCGAGGGTTTGGCGCAAAAGCTTTTCGGCTTCGGGGATGTTGCCAATCTGCCATTGATGCTCGGCACGAGCGAATGTTTCATGGGCTGACATTTTGCTCAGCGCCCTTTGGCGTTTTTATCGAGAAAGGCGATGACATCTTCATAGAGGCCGCCTTCATTGGCATAGCGGGCGTAATTGCGGGCCGAAGACAGCCACTCAATGGTGGTGGGCTTTACTTCTTTTAACGCTTCAAGAATATGGCTTTGTCTGATCGGCTCGATCGTGTCGCTGGAGAGGCTTTCCTCGATGGCAATATCGCAGGCGGTTTCAATGACATTGGTAAGGTCCGCGCCGCTAAAGCCCGAGCTGCGCGCCGCGATGGCCTCTAGGTCAAGATTTTCCTGCGGGCGCCCCGCGACCAGCCCTTTTAAAATTTCGTGGCGGGCAATGCGGTCCGGTGGTGCCACAAACAACACCCGATCAAAGCGGCCATGACGGCGAAAGGCCGGATCTATCGCCCATGGCACATTGGTAGCCGCCAGCACCAGCACGCCTTCATTGTCAGCTGCATAGCCATCCATCTCGTTTAGAAAGGTTGAAACCAAAGCCGAAGAATTTGAATTGTGAGAAAATTTGCGCCGTGCTGCCAAGGCTTCCAATTCATCAAAAAACAAGACCGTAGGTTTTTGGGAGCGCGCCTCGGCGAAAATACCTGCGAGGCGTTTTTCAGATTCGCCAATATACATATCGAGAATTTGCGGAATTTCGACATTCAGAAATTTTGCGCCGCATTCGCCCGCCGTGGCGCGGGCCAGCATGGTTTTGCCGCAGCCGGGCGGTCCATAAAGCAAGACACCGCCGCCTGCCTGTTTGCGAAAGCGCTGAAACAGGCCGGGTTTTTGAAACGGCATGATGATTTTGCGATTGATCTGTTTTTTAATATCCGCAAGGCCGCCGACATTTTCAAAAGTAATGCGCTCGCGCTCGGGGGAAAAGCTGACCGAGGGCACAGAAGATGTGTCTTCTATTTTTTCGCCGGAGATGGAAAAAACTTCTGCGCCCCCTGCCCCTTGTCCTGTTGCCGCAAAGGCCAGCAATTGACTGTCGAGATCATCCTTGCGCAGAGATTTGTCAGCTTCAATCAGTTTTCTGTATAGGGCGATAGCGGCTTCGCGGTCATTTTGTTGTAATAATAACCGCACGCGATTAATCCCGCCCTCGCCTTCTTCATTTGTGAAGGCCAATGCCTGTTCCGGCGCGCCCATATCCGCAAGGAATTGCGCAATATCAGTTCTGGTTTCCGGGGCAAGAGATTGCGGCTCTTTTATCTCGCTTAAATAGGCGATAACCGGCGCGGGGTCGGCGGATTCTCTGCCAAGGCGCAACAAGGTGCGCAACAGGGCGTCATTGCCGGGCATGGCACGGCAGGTCTCTATCAGATCGGTAAGTGTTGTATCGCTCATATCCCCCACCTTAAAGCATATTCACCCTCGGTTGAAACAAGGAATTGTCAAAACCCTTGTCCTGAATGGGATCGCCGAAAATTGGCCCCCTATTCGCTACTCCCTACTCGCTATTCGCCCACTTTATTTGTCTTCCATTTTCAGGGCCTTGATGAAGGCCTCTTGTGGAATGTCGACGCGGCCAAATTGGCGCATTTTCTTTTTGCCTGCTTTTTGCTTGTCGAGCAATTTGCGTTTTCTGGTGGCATCGCCGCCATAGCATTTGGCGGTTACGTCCTTGCGCAGGGCCGATATGGTCTCGCGGGCAATGACCCGCCCGCCAATCGCTGCCTGTATGGGGATTTTGAACTGGTGGCGGGGGATTAAATCTTTCAGTTTCTCGCACATAGCGCGACCTCGCATTTCTGCGCGTGCCCGATGAACGATGATCGACAAGGCATCGACCGGTTCGTCATTAACGAGAATTTGCATTTTGACGAGATTTTCCTGACGATAACCAATTAAATGATAATCAAAACTGGCATAGCCTTTGGTGATGGATTTCAGCTTGTCGTAAAAATCAAACACAACTTCGTTCAGGGGCAATTCATAAACCACCATAGCGCGACTGCCCGCATAGGTGAGATCAACCTGAATACCGCGCCGATCTTCGCATAGTTTCAGCACTGCGCCGAGATAATCGTCCGGCACCATCACGGTGGCTTTAATCCATGGCTCTTCAATGCGGTCTATTTTAACCGGGTCCGGCATATCCGCCGGATTATGCAGCTCTATTATCTCGCCATCAGTTAAATAAATATTATAAATAACCGAAGGCGCGGTGGTGATGAGATCAATATTAAATTCGCGCTCTAATCTTTCACGAATGATCTCCAAATGCAGCAAGCCCAAAAAGCCGCAGCGAAAACCAAAGCCGAGGGCGGCTGAGGTTTCCATCTCAAACTCGAAAGAGGCATCATTCAACCGCAAACGCCCAATGGCTTCACGCAAATCTTCAAACTGTGCGCTATCGACCGGGAACAATCCGCAAAACACCACTGGCTGCGAAGGCTTGAAACCCGGCAGAGCGGTTTTACAGGCATTTTTCTCGTCGGTAATGGTATCGCCAACCTTGGTATCGGCAACTTGTTTTATCTGCCCGGTAAAAAAACCAATTTCGCCGGGGCCAAGCTCTGGCAAATTGATCCGCTTGGGATCAAAGGCACCGACCTGATCCACGAGATAGCTCGCCCCCGCCGCCATCATCCGAACCTTCATGCCCTTTTTGAGAACACCATCAACCACCCGCACCATGACGACGACCCCAAGATAGGCGTCATACCAGCTATCCACCAATAGCGCCTTTAATGGTGCTTCACGATCGCCTTCTGGTGGCGGTAGACGGGTGACAATGGCTTCTAAAACCTCATCAATGCCAAGACCCGTTTTGGCGGAAATCATCACCGCATCGGAGGCATCAAGGCCGATAACATCTTCAATCTGCTGTTGCACCCGCTCGACATCGGCGGCGGGCAAATCAATTTTATTCAAAACCGGAACAATTTCGTGATTGGCGTCAATCGCCTGATAGACATTAGCGAGGGTTTGCGCCTCGACCCCTTGTGAAGCGTCGACCACCAATAGCGAGCCTTCCACCGCCGACAAAGAGCGCGAAACCTCATAGGCGAAATCCACATGGCCCGGTGTGTCGATGAGATTTAAGATATAGGTGTCGCCATCTTTAGCGGTGTAGGAAAGCCGCACCGATTGCGCCTTGATGGTAATGCCGCGCTCGCGCTCCAGCTCCATATTATCAAGCACCTGATCCTTCATTTCACGATTGGTGAGGCCACCGGTGAGTTGAATCAACCGGTCAGCCAGGGTTGATTTGCCATGGTCTATATGGGCGACAATCGAGAAATTACGGATATGGGATAAATCTGTCATAAGACCTGAGGATATAGAGGGGGAAGGCTGAAACGGCAATCATAAAGCGCGCCAGAAATAAGGAAAACCCGGCCCTCTAAAAGAGAGGCCGGGTTTTCGTTTTTTGCAAAAATTGATATTTATTTGCGCAGGGCGTCGCGAATTTCTTCCAGCAGCACTTCTGATTTGCTGGGCTCTGGCGGTGCGGCAGGCGCTTCTTCTTCAGCCTTTTTGGCCGCATTGATTGCCTTGATGACAAAGAACAAAGCAATGGCAACAATCAAAAAGGCAATCACTGAATTGATAAACAGCCCATAATTGATAGCCACTTCCGCTATTTCATTGGCCGGGTCTGCGGCCTGAATTACAATTTTCAATTCGGAAAAATCCACCCCGCCCATGGCCCATCCAAGCGGTGGCATCAACACATCATTGACCAGTGATTTAACGATAGTGCCAAACGCACCACCCATAATAATGCCGACCGCCATGTCGACCATATTGCCCTTAATAGCAAATTCTTTGAATTCCTTCAGCATTCCTCGTTCCTCTTTCCGTTACGGCCCCGATATTCATGTCCGCAAAAAGGACAAGCGGCCTTAGTTTCAATAACCAGGGTTACCCCCCGAAGACACAGCTTCGCACTGCGCCAAACTCTAATCAGTAAAGCGTAACGGGCATAAATGCCAAGAGCTATCAGGGTTTTTAAGGATTGCACCGGGTGGCGGTGGCAATTTCACCGCTGGTCCGGTCCTCTAGCAGGATTGCACAGGCAAGGCTCGCCTCTTCTTCACTTAAAGTGGCAAAATATAGGCCATTTTCTTCCTGCATAGGATGCAGGGCTTTGACAACATTCACATAGGACAGGGTCCGGCCAGCATTTTTACCCGAAGTGATGGCAACCGATATGGGGCCCGGCATGTAAAGAACAAGCTTTGGATCAAGGCTTGAATCCATAAACCGGACCATAATTTTTTTATCCTCGCGGGCAATTTTTACCGGAGCCGGACTGATAGAGGCTTCTGCCAACGCCTGTTCAATCATGGCCGGATCATCCCCCTTGATCGCCTTGCGGCCATTAATGATCATTTGCGGGGTGGAAAGCCAGCCAGAGCCAAGGCGCTGATTATAAGCCGATTGGCGCTGATCAAATGTTTTCTGGCTCATCGTGTCCTGCCAGCCGGTATAGTTCCAATAGGTCACCGGATATGTCAGGGCCAACACCCCTTCATCATTGGCAAAACTGGCAAGGTTTTTATCGCTAATGTCAGAAAACGGGCAGGCTTGGGAGGTGAATAATTCTATGACCTGCAAAGGGCTCGCAGCTTGAAATTGCACCTCTGCCGCCTTTGCGGGCAAGGCCATAGCCCCCAACAAAGAAGCAGCCATAGCGGCAATGATACGCAAACCGTCTTGAATACTGTTTTTCATATCACTCTTATGGCACAAAACGCAGCGCAGCGCATCTCAAACAAGCGTGAGCGCTTTGCCGCTATTTTGCCTCATCTCGCAAACCGGCAGGGCCGCTCTTTTAAGAAACCGCCAATTGCCGGATGACATAATGCAAAATCCCGCCATTGCGGAAATAATCAAGCTCATCGGCGGTATCAATCCGCACCAAAAGCTCAATTTTCTGGCTTTTACCATCGGCAAAATTGATGGTGGCCGTGGTTTTTTGTTGCGGGGTTAGGCCTTCAACGCCATCAATTGTTACCTGCTCATCGCCTTTCAGCCCCAAAGACTTCCAGCTTTGACCATTGGTAAATTCAAGCGGCAACACGCCCATGCCAACAAGGTTGGAGCGGTGAATACGTTCGAAACTTTCGGCAATAACAGCGCGAATACCCAAAAGCGTCGTGCCCTTTGCAGCCCAGTCCCGTGAGGAACCCGTGCCATATTGCGCCCCGGCAAAAACCACCAAAGGCACATTTTGTTCGGCATATTTCATAGCCGCGTCATAAATCCACATCCGCTTGCCGGAAGGGTGATGCACGGTGACGCCGCCCTCTACCCCGGGCACCATTTCATTCTTGATACGGATATTCGCAAAAGTGCCTCGCATCATCACATTATGATTGCCGCGCCGGGAGCCATAGGAATTAAAATCCTTAGCTGCAACCTGATGCTCTTGCAAATATTCGCCAGCCGGTGATGTCGCTTTAATCGCACCTGCAGGAGAGATGTGATCGGTGGTAATTGAATCCCCAAACAGGCCAATGACCCGCGCCCCTTCAATCGGCTTTACCGCTTCTGGCGTCATAGTCATGCCGTTAAAATAGGGCGGATTGGCGATATAGGTTGAAGGCGGCCAGCTATAGGTTTCACCGCCACTTACTTCAATAGCTTGCCAATGATTGTCGCCAAGGAACACATCGGAATAGCGCTCTTCAAACATTTCTCGGGTAACGCATTTGCGCACAATATCTGAAATTTCTTTATTGCTTGGCCAAATGTCTTTCAGGAAAACATCATTGCCGTGCTTGTCTTTACCAAGCGGGTCTTTGGCGACATTAATATTGAGCGAGCCTGCCAGCGCATAGGCAACGACCAGTGGCGGCGAGGCGAGGAAATTAGCACGCACATCTTGTGAGATACGGCCTTCAAAATTACGGTTGCCGGAGAGCACCGAACAGACCGCCAGATCATTTTCGTTTATCGCATCAGATATTGGCGCGGGCAGCGGACCGGTATTGCCGATGCAGGTGGTGCAGCCATAACCCACAAGATTAAAGCCAAGAGCATCAAGGTCGTCTTGTAATTCTGCTTTTTCAAGATAGTCGGTAACCACTTGCGAGCCGGGGGCCAGCGAGGTTTTGACCCATGGCTTAACCTTCATACCCAATTCTTTGGCTTTGCGGGCAACCAATCCGGCGGCGATTAGCACTGATGGATTGGAGGTATTGGTGCAGGAGGTAATCGCCGCAACCACAACATCCCCATGACCAAGATCATAATTTTCACCAGCAACAGCAACGCGCTTTGTGGCTTCGTCAGCCTTGCCATATTCCTTGTCGAGAGCCTCGGCAAAACGCTTTGGTGCATCTTCCAGCACCATGCGATCCTGTGGGCGCTTTGGCCCAGCCAGAGACGGTTTCACATTTTCCAACGCCAATTCCATTGTGTCAGTAAAGACAGGATCTGGCGTATCGGCGTCGCGCCACATGCCTTGCTCTTTGGCATAGGCCTCAACAAGATCAATACGGTGAGCATCGCGGCCCGTGGCGTGAAGATATTTTAAGGTTTCTGCGTCCACCGGGAAGAAGCCACAGGTTGCGCCATATTCCGGGGCCATATTGGCAATGGTCGCCTGATCTTCCAGTGACAGATGGTCAAGACCGGGGCCGTAAAACTCGACAAATTTACCGACAACATTTCGCTCACGGAGCATTTGCGTGATGGTCAAAACCAGATCCGTTGCGGTCATGCCTTCTGCAAGCTGTCCGGTGAGTTTAAAGCCAATCACTTCCGGGATCAGCATGGAAATGGGTTGGCCGAGCATTGCCGCTTCAGCCTCAATGCCGCCAACCCCCCAGCCAAGAACCGAAAGACCATTGACCATAGTGGTGTGACTATCCGTGCCAACCAGCGTATCGGGATAAGCAAAATTTTCGCCATTAGATTTTGCGGTCCAGACGGTTTGCGAAAGATATTCCAGATTGACCTGATGGCAGATACCGGTGCCCGGTGGCACAACACGGAAATTATCAAATGCGCTCTGTCCCCATTTCAAAAATGTGTAGCGCTCGGCATTGCGCTCATATTCGCGCTCGACATTTTTCTTAAAAGCTTCCGGACCACCAAAATAATCCACCATCACAGAATGGTCGATGACAAGGTCAACGGGTGCCAGCGGATTGATTTTGCGCGGATCACGCTCAAGATTTTTCATCGCATCGCGCATGGCGGCCAGATCCACCACAGCCGGAACGCCGGTAAAATCCTGCATCAACACTCGCGCCGGACGATAGGCTATTTCACGAGGGTTTTTGCCGCCCCTTTCAATCCAGTCCACAAAGGCTTCGGCATCTTTGACCTGCACCGCACCGCCATCTTCAAAGCGCAGCATGTTTTCAAGCAGAACTTTTAAAGAAAATGGCAGGCGCGATATATCGCCGATTTTGCTAGCGGCTTCCTTCAGGGAATAATAGGCGTAGGATTTACCGCCAACCTTCAGTGTTTTTTTGGTGCCTAAGCTGTCTTTGCCGGGAATCATAAATGTCTCCTGATTATTGGGACGGGGCTCTTGCCAGAGCCGAACCTGTCTCTCCCAAACCGTGATGAATTTGCGCTCCTTATGACCCAAGGACCAGCAGGGCGCAATCACTGGCAGCGGGATTTTTCCCACATCTCAAGAGGGCGCCCTTAAGGGGTAATTGCGCTTCAAGGCCATTATGCCTAAACCCTTCATGCTTATGACCAATATTGATCCATCTTTAAGCGCCCCTTATGGCGACCTATTTTGCCTTGTTGGTGAAGGTCTGGCCGTGCGGCGCGGCGGGCTCATGGTCGCGATGGGGGTTGATTTTTCATTGGAGCCAGGGGACGCGCTGGTGCTGAAGGGCGGCAATGGGGTTGGTAAAACCAGCCTGCTCAGGGGATTGGCCGGTTTTTCGCCCTTGTGCGAGGGGCAGTTTTCAGCGCTTGAGGCTGATACAGGTAACATAATTGATATTGACTGGCTTCACGCTACGCGAACCCTATTCTTGAGTCATAATAATGGACTTTACTCAAATCTGACTTTGCAGGAGACCATCAATTCCTGGGCTGATATGGCAGCAACACCTGCTGAAAAACTCCAAAAAGCTTTGCATTTCTGGGGGTTATCCAATTTAAGTAGCATTTTTGTATCCAAGCTATCTGCTGGACAAAAAAGGCGCCTCGCTCTGGCGCGGCTATCTTTAAGAGACTGCCCTTTATGGCTGTTGGATGAGCCTTCCGCCGGTCTCGATAGCGAAGGTCTTTCCCGCCTTACCGAATTTGTCGCCCGCCATCGCCAGCGCGGCGGGATTATCATCCAGACC
>WFQB01000085.1 GCA_015487305.1 Parvularculaceae bacterium
CGAAGCACCTCATGAGTGTGGGTCGTTAGTCTTTTGTTAACCAATTGTTGAGGTTTCTTGTCTCGACTGGAGCGGTGATGAAACAGCGCCCGGAAAAGTGGGGTTTTTATAATAGGCGACGCCTGAAACAGGCGATGCGCTGGCTTGCGCCTGTCTGCGCAGGCCTGCCTGCGCTTTTTGTCTCGGCTTTTGCCCAAAACCCGGCCAGCGAAACTTCAGCCAATGCGCTATTTAGCGGGTTTGATACAGGGTTTATAATTACCACAGCTTCGGTCTTATTTGCTTTCGCCACCCTTGTCTGGGCCATTCGCTTATCGCGAATTGAAAAATCAGGCTCTATGATCTGGTCACAAAAGCTTGCTAGAATGGAAGCGGAACTGGAGCGTTCTGAATCTGTATTGGCAGCCCATCCCGGTCTGGTGCTTGTTTGGGATGACGCCTATGAGGATATTGATAATGGCTGGGGCAAGCCACGAGTCCTTGGTGGACCCGCAGCTTTGGCAGCACTCCTAACCTTTGCTGATGATGATGTTGATGCGCTGATTAACCCAGCTGATGCGCTGCTCAAATCCCTTGGCGAATTACCCCTAGAAGAAGACCTGCCGCCGGAAGAAATTCGCACTCTTAAAGACCGGATGTATGAATTGCGTGCCCATGGGGTTGCTTTTTCCGGATCGGTTCTAACCAAGGAAGGGCGCGCCATTGAAGTCGATGGCCGTGTGGCCGGAGATCAGGTAACTTTGTGGCTGACCGACCCTGCGGTGCGCCTTGCCGAAGATGGCGGTGTTCTGGGCCAAGCCCGCGATCGCGCCGCGGATTTGCACGGCGCGCTTAATCAATTGGAAAAACTGCCCATGCCAAGCTGGCGGCGCGGTGCCGGATTGCGGTTAGAATGGGTCAATCGCGCTTATATCGAAACTGTCGAGGCGCTTTCCCTGCAAGATGTGATCGACAATCAAATTGAAATTGATCCGGCCTTTAAGGCGCTGGCGGAAAAGGCCCGCGAACAATTTATGCGCCCCGGTGGACGACGGATCATGGATGATACAGTGATTGTCAATATTCGCGGTCAAAGACGGGTGTTGCGGGTGGTTGAAACTCCCATGCACCAAACCGGCGAATCTGCCCTTGCCGGTGTGGCCGTTGATATTTCTGCGTTGGATCGCGCCAAAGAAGATCTACGCCGTCACCAAAAGGCCAATCGCGATACGCTCGACCAGATGACCTCTGCGGTTGCCGTTTTCAGCGCTGCCCAGCATATCGAATATTACAATCAGGCTTTCCTGGATTTATGGAAGCTTGATGATGCGGAATTACGCACCCGACCTTCCCATGGGGATATTTTGGATCGCCTGCATCAAAAAGGCCGCCTGCCCGAACAAAGCGATTTTAATGAGTGGAAGCGCGGCCAGCTTGATCTTTATACAGATAATGTGGGACCGGATGCCATGGAAGGCTCTATGCCTGATGAGATCTGGCCGCTACCCAATGGTAAAACCCTACGCGTTGTGCGCCGCCGCCATCCTTTGGGCGGT
This sequence comes from Parvularculaceae bacterium, assembly GCA_015487305.1. Classification (GTDB taxonomy): domain Bacteria; phylum Pseudomonadota; class Alphaproteobacteria; order Caulobacterales; family Parvularculaceae; genus S012-90. Next base: position 1,536 of record WFQB01000085.1, read on the forward strand.
GTGCTGGTGGTGTTTGAAGACATTACCGAAAAACTATTGCTGGAAACGCAATTTAACACCCAGATATCTGTTCAACGGGCGACATTAAACAATCTCGCCGAAGGGGTTGCGGTGTTTGCCTCTGACGGGTCTTTACGGCTGTTCAACTCGGCCTTTCAAAAGCTGTGGAATCTCGCCCCTGAACGCTTGTCTGAATTACCGGATTTTGATGATTTGGCCAAAGGGTTTAGCCAATATGCTGAGGATTGCGATGATCATTGGCGCCTTCTACGCCAGCGTATTACCTCACTATCACCCAAGGACCGCGCGCCAATTCCCCTTACGGAAATTTCTTTAAATGACGGGCGTACTTTTGCTTACGCTACCGCGCCGCTGCCTGATGGGGCGAGCCTTGTTACTTTTCTGGATGTCACCGATAGTCGCGAGCGGGAAAAAGAGCTGAAAGAGCGCAATGAATGGTTAGAGGCTGCTGACCGTATCAAATCTAAATTCGTTAACCACATTTCTTACAATCTGCGCAATCCACTCAATACGATTATCGGGTTTTCAGAAATGCTGGAAACTGAAATGTTTGGCCCCTTAAATGATCGCCAAAAAGATTATGCGGCCAATATTCTCACCGCCTCCAACCATCTTCTCGACCTTATCAATAATATTATTGATCTGGCCGCATTGGACGCCGGCAAGCTTGATTTGAATTTAAGCAAGATGAGTGTGCGCGATACGCTGGAGACCGTTAGCACCTATGCGGCGCTGCGGCCAGAGGACAGCCAGATCAATCTGAAAACTGTTTGCGAAGATGATATCGGATTTGTGATTGCCGATGAGACCCGCATCAAGCAAGTTTTGTTTGATCTCGTTGCCAATGCCTTTGCCTTTACCGAGGAAGGCGGGACCGTTGAAATTGGCGCCAGCCGCGAAGGCGAAACCGTTTGTCTGTGGGTGCGCGATACGGGGCGCGGTGTATCGGCGGAAGATCAGGCCAAGGTTTTTGATCGTTTTGAAAGCCGGGGACCTGGCTCCGGTGTTGGTCTTGGGCTTGCTCTGGTGAAAAGTTTTGTTGAATTGCATGGCGGCTGGGTCAGCCTTTCCTCGAAAGAAGGGCGCGGTACTTTGGTTGCGCTGCATTTGCCGATTGACGGGCCGGACATGGCCAGCAATGAAGATAGTGACAGCACTATGGCAACAATGGTTAGCGAGAATGTCACTCATACAGACGAAGACTTGCGCAAAGCCGAAAGATTGCCGCCGGCTGCTGAATAGCATTGGCAAATTTATTTGTCGGTGTTTTCCTTTACGGGCTTAAAAAATGGTCGCCGTTAAATCAGATAAAGAACATGAGCAATCCGCTCAAAACTTAAGCGAGACATTGCGCTCTCTTGGGGATGATGCCGGCATTGATTCTGATAATTTGCGCAGCAAATTGGCTTTATCCGAGCGCCTGATTGCCGCAGATAAAGGCGCATCACGTACGGCACTTCTTACCCAGATTGATGCTCTGGCCCGCCATGGGCGCATCACGCTCGGACTGCTTTTATTGTCATCTGTGTTTCTCGCTTGGCTGGTGGTGATGTTCGCCCCCGGCCCTAAAACAATGATCAATGCCGCTTTGCTATGGGTTGCCGGGGTTGCTGGCGCTATTGTCATGCCTAGCCTGCTATTGCATCGCTACCATCAGGGAGGCGCAATTTTGCGTAAACCCTTTACCTGGCGCTCGCGATATACTGCCTATCTAAGTGTTTTTGGCTTTGTCTATGGCAGTGGCCTGCTTTTAATGGCCAGTAAAGGCCTGCCACTTCTTTTTGTCGGCGTTGTGGGTGGGGCGATTTTACTATCGGGATTTATTGGAGCCTATACCCATCGGGCCCATCGCAGCGCGGCGGCGGCGTTCGGATTTTCTGTCTGGGCGGCTTTACTACCAGTACCGGTTTTGCTGTTTTCCAATGGGACATTGCCGATGACCCAAATCTGGCTTGGCAGTGTAACTTTGGTTTTTGTCAGCGGTCTTGGGGCTTTGGCGCTCATCTGGCAATGGGCGCGGGTTTCTGCCGCATCAGCGCTTTATTTTTATCCGCGTCGCGAACAACGCCATATCAAAGAAGAGCGCAAACCGTCGAGCCAAGCCTATAATCCCTATCGCCTGAAATCATTGGCGAATAGGGATATGCAGGAAGATAGTCATTAGGATTACTTCTAAAGGCCCATTGAGCGATAGCCTTCGGCGATGGATTTAATGGCCACATAAAAACCGGCCGTGCGCAAATCATCAATCCCTTGTGGGGCACGCCAGACCTCACGCATTTTGTCATAAGATGATTGCATCGTGTCAAACAGGCCCGAACGCACCAAGGCCAGCTCATCAGCGCCTTCAGAAAATTCGCGCTTGAAATGATCGGTTAGGGAAATACCCAAAGTTTGTTCCAATTCGGCAATCAGAGCGCGATTGCGTGCTTCTTCTTTACGCCGTTGCATATGGCCAAATTTGATGTGGGAAAGGTTTTTCACCCATTCAAAATAGGAAACCGTCACACCACCGGCATTGGCATAAAGATCGGGAATGATGAACACACCTTTTTTGCGCAAAATTCCGTCTGCATTGGCGGTTACTGGCCCATTGGCTGCTTCAATAATCAGCCGCGCTTTTATGTTTTGCGCATTTTTGGAATTGATAACGCCTTCCATCGCCGCAGGAATAAGAATATCGCAATCTTCTTCCAGCACCAGACGGCCATCTTGCACAAAGGTCGCGCCAGGGAAGTCTTTGACCCCGCCGGTATGATTCATATGTTCCTTCAGGGCTTCGATATTAATGCCCTTGGGATTTAAGATCGCCCCATCGCGTTCAATCACACCCGTAATCAGACTGCCATCTTCGCCGGAGAGAAATTTGGCTGCGTGATAGCCAACATTACCAAGTCCCTGCACAATGATGCGCTTGCCCTCCAGAGAGCCTTCAAGATTGGCAGATTTGACATCTTCATCATAAGCAAAAAAGGACTGCAAACCATATTGCACGCCGCGCCCTGTGGCCTCGACCCGGCCAGCAATACCCCCGGCGTTTAACGGCTTGCCGGTTACGCAGGCGCGGCTGTCAATCTCGGTTGTGTGCAGACGGCGATATTCATCAGCCATCCATGCCATTTCCCGTTCGCCTGTGCCCATATCCGGGGCCGGAACATTTTGCGAAGGGTGAATGAGATCACGTTTGGATAATTCATAGGTAAAACGTCTGGTGATGCGCTCCAGCTCATGCTCTTCCCAATCTGCCGGATTGATGCACAAACCGCCTTTGGAGCCGCCAAAAGGAACATCAACCACCGCACATTTATAGGTCATCAACGCCGCCAGCGCCTCAACCTCATCTTGATTAACTGCGGTTGAATAGCGAATGCCGCCTTTAACCGGCTCCACATGCTCCGAATGCACTGCCCGGTAGCCGACAAAAGTGTGCATATAGCCGCGCAGCTTGACCCCGAAGCGGATAGTGTAGACCGAATTGCAAACCTGAATCTTATATTTCAACCCCGGAGGCATATCAATATAGGCCGCGGCGCGCTCGAACATCATATCGACGCTTTCACGGAAGGTCATTTCACTATTTGGGGCAGTCATTGGGGTTATCCTTTAAGGCCACTGGAAGTTACATTCTTGGCGGTGGCTTAGCACAAAATCACACGCCATTGCCTAGCTTTTTATCAATATTTTTTGGCCGGGGTGACTATTTTATCCCTGTTAATGGCGAAAATGGCGCATGCCCGTAAAAACCATGGCAAGGCCCGCTTCATCAGCGGCGGCAATCACATCCTTATCCTTGATCGAGCCCCCCGGCTGAATGACCGCTTCGGCACCGGCTTCGGCGGCCGCCAATAGCCCGTCTGGAAATGGGAAGAAAGCATCAGAAGCAACCACCGAACCAATAGCCAGTGATTGCCCCAATCCGGCAGCTTCTGCCGCGTCTTCGGCCTTGCGGGCTGCTATGCGGGAGCTGTCGAGGCGGCTCATCTGCCCGGCGCCAATGCCGACGCTGGCCCCGTCTTTGACATAGACAATGGCATTGGATTTGACATGTTTGGCGATTTGGAAGGCGAATAACAGATCGCGCATTTGCCCGGCATTCGGGGCTTTTTGGGTGACGATTTCCAGATCTTTTTCTGTAATGCGTCCATTATCCCGGGACTGGTGTAAAAAGCCACCGGCGACCTGTTTGATCATCTCCCCCGGTGCGGCCGGATCCGGGAGCCCGCCCGTAATCAGCAGGCGAAGATTCTTTTTGGCGGCAAATACCGCAATCGCTTCTTCGCTGGCTTCCGGAGCTATCACCACTTCGGTGAAAATTTTGACCATTTCACGGGCCGCGTCAGCATCTAGCTTTTGATTAACCGCCACAATGCCGCCAAAGGCCGAAACCGGATCTGAACGCAGGGCTAGCCCGTAAGCCTCCAAAAGGTTTTTGCCCATGGCAACGCCGCATGGGTTGGCATGCTTGATAATGGCGACCGCCGGGGTTTTTCTATCCAGCTCTGCGACCAATTCAAAGGCGGCATCGGTGTCATTTATATTATTATAGGAAAGCGCTTTGCCCTGTATTTGGCGGGCGGTGGTTACCCCGGCGCGAGATTGCCCAGCACGATAAAAGGCAGCCCTTTGATGAGGGTTTTCGCCATAACGCAAATCCTGAATTTTCTCCCCCATTATGCCAGCAGCATTATCATCGCCTCTTTCACCCCCAAACCATGTAGCAATCGCCAGATCATAGCTGGCGGTTTTGGCGAAGGCCTTGGCCGCGAGGCGTTGGCGGGTATCAAAGCTAACCCCCTCGCCTGCCATTTCTTCAATGATTGTTTCGTAATCCTGCGGGTCTGTCACCACCGCCACATAACCATGGTTTTTAGCCGCCGCGCGGATCATCGCCGGACCACCAATATCGATATTTTCTACCGCAAGGTCATAGTCAGCGCCTTTTTCGATGGTTTGCTGAAAGGGGTAAAGATTGACCACCAGCAAATCGATGGCTTCGATTTTGTTGTCCTGCATGTCTTTGGCATGCTGCCGATAGTCGCGCAGGGCCAATAGCCCGCCATGTATTTTCGGGTGCAGGGTTTTGACCCGGCCATCCATCATTTCAGGGGAGCCTGTGATTTCGGCAACATCGCGCACCGCAAGACCATTTTCGCGTAAGATTTTGGCTGTGCCACCGGTAGAGATGAGCGCTACCCCTTTGGCTGCCAAATCTTTGGCCAGCTCGACAATGCCGGTTTTATCAGACACCGACAGCAAGGCCGTCTTGATTTTTAAGGGAGATTTATGCGTGGCAAAGGCGGGGGCGTGGTCGGGCATGAGAAAGGCAGCTCCTGAAGATATCCAGACGCTCCCTCCATAAGGGGAAACCAGAGCGGGGGCAATCACCTTGCCTCATGTTTTCTTCAGATAAATTTAAGGGCTGCAATTATCCCGCAGAACGTTGTTGCGGCGCTTCATCGCCCCCTTCTATTGCGGGCTTTTCCTCCCGATCATAATTTTCCTGACTATCGGGGCGAAACTCCGGCACTAGGTGTGAAATTGCAATCGCCATTTCTTTCTCATTGCAATCACGGGCATGCTGAATGACTTCGGCCAAGCGGGGATTGAGAAGCGGCAAATCAATCATGGTTGGTGAGGCCAGCAACACACCATCCGCGCCTGTTTTGATCAGTTTTTCTGAATCAAGGAAAATTTCCTCAAATAGCTTTTCGCCGGGGCGCAATCCTGTGAACTGAATGTCTATATCACTGCCGGGGCGCAATCCAGCAGCTTCAATCATCCGTTCGGCCAGATCAACAATGCGCACTGGTTCGCCCATATCGAGAACAAAAATGCGCCCATCATGGGTTACAACGCCGCGTTGCCCATGATCAAGAGCGGCTGCCTGCAATACCAATTGCACCGCCTCTCTTGTGGTCATGAAATACCGAGAAATCTGCGGATGGGTAACTGTGATCGGTCCACCTGCTGCAATTTGCCGTTGGAATAAAGGCACCACGGAACCAGTTGACCCAAGAACATTACCAAAGCGCACCGTGACAAATCTTGTATCGGTTTGTGCCACATCAAGGGCCTGCGCATAAAGCTCGGCAACCCGCTTGGTCGCACCCATAAATGATGTTGGGTTTACCGCCTTATCAGTGGAGATGAAAACGACAGCTTCGGCTTTGTGTTCCATCGCAACATCAAAAACATTTTTGGCACCCCAAATATTGGTCATACAACCTGGGGCACGGTTTTGCTCGACAATCGGCACATGTTTAAAAGCCGCTGCATGAATGACAATTTCCGGCAAAGTATCATCAAACAGGCGGTCCAAATGTTCGCGCCGACAGACATCAATTAAATGCGCTTGAAGCGGGACCGTTAAATTGCCTTCGCGAATCTCAAGGTCAATATGATAGAGGTTAAACTCAGAATTATCGACCATCACCAAAAGTTCGGGATCAAAGGTCAAAACCTGACGCACCAGTTCAGCACCGATAGTGCCGCCGGCGCCGGTAATCATTACACGCTTTCCAGTGATTAGCTTTGCTGCAGCACGCAAATCAATCGTCCGCGGCTCCCGCGACAACAGCTCGGCACTTTCAAAAAATTGATTGGTTAAATCACTTGGTGCCAATCGCGTTGTCATTGGGTCACTTTTACG
>WFQB01000086.1 GCA_015487305.1 Parvularculaceae bacterium
CATCAATTTTCATGAAATCAACCCGTGGTATTTCCTCATCTTCCAAAATCATTTGCAAAGGCTTGCCCGGCACTTTAACCGCGCCCGCAATATTCGCGTCTTGTGAAATTTTATTCTCCCCACGATTACTCCCCGATGGTGCAATAACCACCTCTTGCTCTTTATCGGTAATAGCCACCGGCAGCACTTTTATTTCAGAGCGGGAAAATTCAATATTTTTTTGCAATCGCGCCAACACCACCGGCTCTGGTTCGATAGCAAGAATACGCGCTTTTTTGCCAAGCTCGCGGGCCACCGCTTCGGTATAAAGCGAATACAGCCCGACATTGGCCCCCACATCGAGAAAATAAAAATTCTCCCTCTTGGTTTCTTCAATCGCCTTTTTAATATGCGCCCGCTCTTTGGCGTCCCAGCTTTGCACCGCCAGATAGGCACGCTTTTCGCACACATTGTCATAAGGGTAGAGGCGCACTTTCACCCCATCAAACAGCTTCACATCTTTAGGGGTTTCCTGCTTGCCCCCGGCAAGGCGAAACAATGTAGACTTTAACAGACTGCGCGGCTGCGAGGCCGGCAGACGCTCCCCCCAATCACGCATCATCTGCTGAAAGCCATTAGGCCGAAACCGCCCAAAAGGCGCAGTTTGCGGATCAAGTATCTCTAAATCTTGTGTCTCTTGCGTCATAGCTTTGTCCTACCCCCATTGGCGACAAAAAAGAAGGGGTAAGTGTGAAGAGTAAATAGCGAATAGCGAGTAGCGAATAGCCAAAAAGAACCAAAACTCATGCTGAGGCGCGAGCAAAGCGAGCCTCGAAGTATGGCAATAAAGAACCCAAGTCTCAACAAAGCCACTTCCCCCGCAAGCGGACGAAGAAGGCCAAACGCAGCCCATAAAAATGCCCGGCGCTAGGCCGGGCATTTTCAGTTTCAAACAACAAACCTTACCAACCGCATTGGCGGTCTTTGTTTTCTTCTTCCAGAAACTCCATCAAAGGCTGGAAGTAGGACACAACCGCCGAGCCATCCATTTCCGGCGAACCGGTAAACAGCTCCAACGTGTTCTGCCAAGGTTGCGCCGCGCCCATTTCCAGCATGGCGTTCAAATCACCACCAACTTCATCAGCGGCTCCATAGAAGGAACAACGATGCAAGGGGCCTTCCCAGCCAATTTTCTCGCAGGCCGTTTTATAAAATTGGAACTGCAAAATATGGGCGAGGAAATAGCGCGTATAAGGCACATTATTGGGAATATGATATTTGGAGCCCGGATCAAAAGCATCCGCCGGACGCTCATTGGGTGGGCGAATACCCTGATATTGTTTGCGCAAGGCCCACCAGCCATCATTATAGGTTTCCGGTGTCAATTCGCCGGAGAAAACCTGCCAGCGCCATTTATCCATCAACAAACCAAATGGCATAAAGGCAATTTTATCCAAAGCCTGACGCATCAGTAATTCAAGATCCCCTTCCGGCCCGGGCACATCTTCGGCGGCCAAAAGCCCGATCTGCTGGAGATATTCCGGCGTGATCGACAAAGCCACCATATCGCCAATCGCTTCATGGAAGCCGTCATTGGCCCCGCCGCGCAGCAAGAGCGGCTGCTTATTATAGGCGCGCTGATAATAATTATGCCCAAGCTCGTGATGGATAGTGATAAAATCATCGCCATCAATATTGGTGCACATTTTAATCCGGATATCTTCTTTGTTATCAAGATTCCAGGCCGAGGCATGACAAACAACCTCTTTGCCTTCCGGCTTGACGATCATGGAGCGCTCCCAAAACGTGTTCGGCAAAGGTGCAAAGCCAAGCGATGAGAAAAAGTCCTCACCGGTCTCCACCATTTTAATTTCGGTAAAGCCTGCATCTACCAGCAGCTTATCAAGATCAACTGATGTCGCTTCGGGGAAATTATCCGGCTTCACATCATCATAAAGCGCACCCCAGGACTGCGCCCACATATTGCCAAGCAGGTCAGCGCGAATGGGTTGATCCAGCGGCACAGCCTCATCGCCATATTTTTCATTGAGCTTATATTTCACATGGCATTGCAACTGCACATAAAGCGGTTTCACCTGCTCCCATAAACGATCGGTCTCGGCAACAAAATCATCGGGGTC
>WFQB01000087.1 GCA_015487305.1 Parvularculaceae bacterium
CATGGCCGCGCACGGACCTAGCGCAACTGCTCTATGCGGTCAGCGATTCAGGCGCAGCCGTTATTGCTTTTGATATGGTATTTGCCGAGCCGGATAGAACCTCGCCCGATGCGGTTGCGGCGCTTTATAAAAGATATGGCATGGATGATGAGACTCTGGCGCCTTTTTTCCAGCTTCCCAATCATGATGAATATTTCGCTCAGGCGATTGCCGACACCAATAGCGTCACCGGCTATTTCATGACTAATGAGGAAGGCCAACACCCCCCGGTAAAATGGGGCCGTGTCATTGCTGGCGATCTTCCAGAGCTTTCCCTGATAGAAAAAAAAGGCGCCATCTTAACATTGGATCTTCTAAACGAGCAGGCAAAGGGGACAGGCTTTCTCAGCATTGATCCCGATGAGGATGGGATCATACGCAAAGCACCATTGTTAAATATAATAGATGGTCAGGAATATCCGGCCCTGACATTAGAAGCTTTGCGGGTCGCGCAGGGCGCACGCAGCTATACACTGAAATCCAGTAATGCGTCCGGCGAAAATAATGAAACCAATACAGAGCTGGTCGCCATTGGCGTTGGCGCGATTGAGGTGCCAACCACGGGCGATGGACAAATGTATGTTCATTTTACTGAATTTGTCCCAGAGCGCGTCGTCCCCGCATGGAAAATCATGGACAAAACAGAAATCGATCAGGAAATGCGGGATTGGTTTGAGGGGCGCATTGTCTTTGTGGGTACCAGTGCCGCCGGCCTGCTTGACCTCGTCGCGACCCCCATGACTCCAGAAGCCGCCGGTGTTCTGGTCCATGCGCAAATGACCGAGCAAATGCTTTTGGGTGATTTTCTCTCAAGGCCGGACTGGGCCGTTGGGGTTGAATCCATGATCATTTTATTTGGCGGCCTAATCTTGGTTTTCGCTTTGCCATTTTTAGGGGCCTTGCGAGGCGGTCTTTTGACCATATTCATGGTCGGCGGTGTGGTTGTATTTTCTTGGCTGCAATATACCAGTAATCAAATTCTTATTGATCCAACCTTCCCGGCCTTGGGCCTGTTAGTGGTGGCAATCGTCACTTCAACCTCCAGCTTTTTGATGACCGAAGCCGAAAAGGCTTATATCAAAGACGCGTTTGATCTTTATCTGTCGCCGGAGATGGTCGATAAAATCGCCGATGACCCGTCCTTGCTAAGCCTTGGCGGTGAAGAACGCGATCTGACAATTTTATTTTGTGACATTCGTGGCTTTTCAAAAATTTCCGAAGATCTCGGCCCGCAACAAATCACAACCTTCCTCAATAATTTCCTCACTCCCATGACCGATATTCTCATGGAGGGCAAAGCCACCATCGACAAATATATTGGCGACGCGATTGTCAGTTTCTGGAATGCCCCGCTGGATGATTTCGATCATCATGAAAACGCCGCGCGCGCTTCTCTTAAGATGATGTCGGTTTTGCGTGAAATGAATGCAGAGCGCGAACGCGACCCGCAAAACGCGGCCCTGCCGGTAGAGACCAAAATCGGCATCGGTCTAAATTCTGGCCCCTGTAGCGTAGGCAATATGGGGTCCAAACAGCGCTTTGCCTATTCGGTTCTTGGTGACACGGTCAATCTGGCCTCACGTTTTGAGGGGCTAACCAAGCAATATGGGGTAGGGATCATTATCGGCAGCGCCTTGGCCGAGCAATTACCCAAATTCGCTACATTGGAACTGGACTGCCTGCGGGTGGTGGGCCGTGATCGCCCAGAGGTGATTTATGCCCTGATTGGCGATGAAGAATTGGCCGATAGTGCAACATTCCGCCAGCTTCGCGCCCTGCATCAGGCCTTCCGCAAGGCCTATGGGGCGCAGGATTGGGACGGTGCAGAAGAAATTATCAGTAAAACTGTGATACTCGGCACAGAATTTCATATCGAGAATTATTATCATATGATGCAGGAGCGAATTGCTGAATATAAAGCAAAACCGCCGGGGGATGATTGGGATGGGGTTCATCAGGCCTATAGAAAGTAAGTATGGTCATTGTCAGGGTGATTTCTGGCTCCGGATAATTTTAAGAGGATCTGCATGTTAATTGCTCAGATAACGGATCTGCATATTGGCGTTGGCAAGGATATTGGGGCCAAGGACAATGAGAAGCGTTTGAAGCTCGTATTTCAGGCTTTGCGAAAAATACGGCCACAGCCGGATTTAATCATCGCCACGGGTGATCTCACTGAAACTGGTTCCGTGGAAGCCTATCGTAAACTCAAAAAAATGTTTGATAGCTTCCCCATGAAAATCTGGCCGGTCATGGGCAATCACGATAATCGCGAGAATTTCACTAAAGTCTTCTCCGATGCCTTTTTTGAAGACGGCTTTATGCAATATGTGCTGGAAAGCGATGACTCACGGGTGATTATTTCCGACACCATGGAGCCGGGTAAACATGGCGGCGGGTTTTGTGAACGCCGCGCGGCTTGGCTCGACAAGCAATTAAAAGAAAACACCGACAAGCCGGTCCTACTGGCCATTCATCACCCGCCATTATTTACAGGCATTGATTGGATGACCGCTCATAATGACGAACCATGGGTGCAACGCCTGCGGCAAACGGTGGAACCCCATAGCCATGTAAAGAAAATCATTTGCGGCCATATCCATCGTCCCATCAGCACGCAATTTATGCGCACCGGCATCACCGTATCAGCAGCCGTGGCGGCGCAAATCGGCCTCGATCTTTCGCCAATCAACCCCGACAAACCCGATGGCCGCCCGCTGGTGGTGGACGAGCCACCGGGCTTTGCCTTGCATATGTGGAATAATGGTCAGTTCCTGTCGCATTTCTGCGTCGCCGGAAAATATAAGGTGTTGTTGCCTTATGGAAAGCCAATGACCAAAGCCATGCGCAATGTCTTCCATGTAAGACCGCGCTAGATTTTGGGAACGCAATATTCTATATTATCAGCTTGCAGGGTGGTTTAGATTAGGGTGTGGACTCATTTGATCCAGCCTCTGATGGCGAACAGATGTAGCATGGATAGGAAATTCCGGCCAAGTTTTTCAAACCTTGTCGCC
>WFQB01000088.1 GCA_015487305.1 Parvularculaceae bacterium
GATCATCGCGATCAACCGAAGTAATAACCACATGTTTCAGCCCCATCTCGCGCACCGCTTCGGCCACATGGCGCGGTTCATCTTCGTCGCGCGCCGCCGGTAATCCGGTTTTCACATTGCAAAAGGCGCAGGCGCGGGTGCAGGTATCGCCCATAATCATCATGGTCGCATGTTTCTGATCCCAACATTCGCCAATATTAGGGCACGCCGCCTCTTCGCAAACCGTGACAAGATTTTTCGATTTTACGATCTCGCGGGTCTCGGCATATTTTTTGGAAACCGGCGCGCGCACGCGAATCCAGTCGGGTTTGCGCAAAATTTCGCTCTCGGCGTTATTGCGCTTTTCCGGATGGCGCTCGGCCTTGGTGGCGGCGCGATTATCAATGATAGTAGCCATGACACGTCATCTAGCAATCCTGACCGACTTTGAACAGATGGAAGGGGCAAAAGCCCCTCACCTTTTTCCATGAAAAAAGCGGATAAAAGCTAAATCCAGCCTTTATCCGCCATAATTCTTTAAATTTTGCCTGAACTGATTACAGCAGCCGGGAAATCGTTGTCAGCACTTTTTCCAGAGGCATATCGATAATATCGCCATCTTGCGGCTCACCGAGTGCAATAGAAATCGCTTCCCAAGCATCGGGCGCTTCCACATAAGGCGTATCGCCGATTTTCGACATGCGCTGCCCGGAGGCGGAAAATTCTGCCACGGCGCCAGAGCCCATCAAACGCATCCAGCGCCATGTGTCACGGTGCATATCGCCATTGATATAAAGAAACCAGCGGCTGTCATTTTCAAAGCTGTCCACATCAAAATAAACGGTGCGTTCATCGCCGGTATCGGCCAAACAAATCACCCCATGTTCATGTTCGTAAAACAATGGCTGCTGAACCATTTTCAGATAGACAGCTTCACCAACACCAGCCTGCAGATCGGCACGAGCCTCGCGGCGGGCGCGGGTCTGGCGCACATAAGCATCGCGGATGGCGCGGCGATTAACATACCAGGCCCCCAGCAAAAACAGCAAAGTGGTAATGCCAAAAGTCATCGCCACATTCATCGTATTGATGAAATCGGAAGAATAATAAACAAAGGCCAGAAGAACCGGACCAATAATCGCCGCAGCAACCGCAGCCGGTTGGCGAAAGCCAATCAGGTGCTCGCGGGTAAAGGCAGCAAAACTTTCCGCAAACGCTGCTTCTTCGCGCAGACGCTTCTGGATAGATTGTGGTAAATCAATTTCAGCAACAGTGAGCATGTCGGTTTTTCCCAGCTTTTAGAACCAGACCACTATGCCACTAATATCCTTGCGTCCGGTTAATCGCTTTGGGAAAATTGCAATGAAAAAGGCGCCCGGAGGCACCTTTTTGCAGCTTTTTACTGTAATCCTGTGTCAGATTGAGACAAGGACAGAAACTCTAAACAGCGACCGCTTCAAAAGTCGATTGCCCAAAAGCGCCCAATTGCACTGAGCCCCCAAGGTTATCGCCAGATTTTTCGCCTTTGAAAGACAGTGTCAGCGGCATTGGCTTGGAGACATTAACGTCCCACAACACATTATCGCCTTCAACGCGACCATTTTCGATAGCAACATTATCCCCCTGCGCCGACATAGTGCCAGTGACGCTATCGCCATCCTGAACAAGTTCAAGAACCCCCTCTTGGTTGCCCATGGGCGTATTGATTGTAATGTTCCATTTTCCGGTAAATGACATGAAATATTGCTCCTTTAGCGTGGTATGACATTGGTTTGCAGATAAGCATGGCTGGCGGATTTGTCCATGATTTGATGCAGTAATTTTTGCGATTTTCACTTAAAAATGAATAGCCCGCCCATAGGCATCCAAAGTTGATTCATGCATCATCTCAGACAGGGTCGGATGCGGGAAAACCGTATGCATGAGATCTTCCTCGGTGGCTTCCAGCCCCATGGCGATGGAAAAGCCCTGAATCAGCTCGGTTACTTCGGTGCCAATCATATGCGCCCCCAGTAATTCCCCGGTTTTGGCGTCATAAATCGTCTTTACGAGCCCTTCCGGCTCACCCAGCGCAATGGCCTTGCCATTGCCGACAAAAGGAAAACGCCCGACTTTTAGGGAATATCCTTGCGCCTTGGCATCTTTCTCCGTGAGGCCAATCGACGCAATCTGCGGCTGACAATAGGTGCAACCGGGAATTTTTTTCACATCCAGTGGATGGACCTTTTTACCGGCAATTTTCTCAATGCAAATCACCCCTTCATGAGAGGCTTTATGGGCCAGCCATGGGGGCCCGGTAAGATCGCCAATGGCATAAAGCCCGGGAACCCCGGTCTCAAGCCATGGATTGACCACCACATGACCACGATCCACTTTCACGCCAACTTCTTCTAGCCCGATATTTTCAACATTACCGGTAATGCCAATGGCCACAATCACCCGTTCAAATTCATGGGTTTGCGTTTTGCCATCAGCGCCCGTGATGCTTGCCTTGACGTTTTTTGCACCCTTCTCAATCTTCTCGACCTTGGCCCCGGTGATTAGTTTCATGCCCTGCTTTTTAAATTGCTTGGCAGCAAGTTTGGAAATCTCCTCATCTTCCACCGGCAATATCCGGTCGAGCATTTCCACCACGGTCACATCAGCTCCAAGAGCATTATAAAAGCTGGCAAATTCAATACCGATAGCGCCAGAGCCAACCACCAGAAGGGATTTGGGCATAATATCCGGGGTCATCGCCTCTTTGGCGGTCCAGATAAATTTGCCGTCAGGGGCAAGGCCCGCCGCCGGAACAGTGCGCGCCCGCGCACCGGTGGCCAGAATAATATGTTTGGCGGTAATTTCCTCAACCGATTTATCTTTGCCCGTGACCATCACTTTGGGCGGTTTGCCGCTTGCGCCCTTTTGCAGTTTTGCTTCCCCCATCAGAGTTTCGACTTTGTTTTTCTTCAGCAAAAAGCCGACACCCTTGGCCAATTGTTCGGCCACACCGCGCGAGCGGCTGATCACTTTTTCAATATCAAAACTCGCTTTGTCCACTTTCAGACCAAAGTTTTCGGCGTGTTGGATATTGGTGAATATTTCCGCCGTGCGCAAAAGCGCTTTGGTCGGAATGCAGCCCCAGTTCAGGCACACGCCCCCCAAATGCTCGCGCTCGACAATAATGGTTTTAAGGCCCAATTGCGCGGCCCTGATAGCGGCCACATAGCCCCCGGGCCCGGCCCCGATAATCAACACATCACAGGATTTGGTCATAAGAGATCCCTTTATAATGGATTATGGAAGAAGCATGTCTCACGTCTTGGAAATTATGGCAAGCCAACTTGCTTGTCCTTTTAAAGCCGCCCCTCAACCCTTGGTAGTATCAGCAAAGTCGGCTATAAAGGGCCAATGGAACATCATATTTGTCAAAATCAGCAACAATATAAACGCTATCGCTACGGCGGGTGGAGTATTTTGCGCTGATTTTTGATCCATGTTTTTGAAAATTCACCAAATCCAACCCCGCCACTGGCGGGGTTTGTCGTTCCTGACCTCGCATGTGGTAGAATAAGGAAAAACCAATGACCTATCAT
>WFQB01000089.1 GCA_015487305.1 Parvularculaceae bacterium
ACAATCCTTATGGCAAGAGCCTGAAATGATCATCCGCCCTGTGACCAAGGCTGACGTGAAAATCTTTCAGGACATCATGAAAACGTCCATCGCGGCCATGTGTGAACCGGCTTACGGCGCGGCGACAACGGCGGCATGGGTTTCAAAAGACAATCCCACATTTCATTTTCACCTGCCAAAGCATGCCTTTGCTGCCGAAGAGGGGGCAGAGATCATCGCCGTTGCCGGATGGTCGCCCACCGACTGCGTTGAACTCCATCCCGTTGGCGACCGGATCATCGAAAACCCCACCCACGCCCGCATCAATGCGGTCTATACCCGCCCGGGCTATGAAGGTCGCGGCCTCGGTCGCAGAATGATGACCCATCTGGAAGCAAATATTCAAAGCCGGAACGACCTGCGCAACATCTACCTATGGTCCACCAAAAACGCCATCCCCTTTTATCTGGCCAATGGTTACACGCAAGGCGTAGATGAATTCCCCGAGGTGTCAAAGGGATTTAAGATTCAGGTGCGGTATATGTGGAAGCGGTTGGGGTAGGGAGAGGAGGTTTTATTTTGGAAGTGGATGTTGGTCCTATTTAATCTGAAATCCCCATGGTTCTTTATCCGTGTTTCCAATTATATGTACTTCTTGAAAAGGAAGTTTTTTAGCTTCTTGGGATAATTCTTCTGTAATGGAACCATAACGTTCTTTGGGAAGGCTATTTAAACGAGACATTATTAACAAATAGAAAATTTTTTTATATTTACGATCGTTCTTTTTTGAAAGACATCTAAGAATACCACGTTTTGTAGCGTCAAGAGCCTGATCAGTAGTATACATGACACGAGGACGAGACATTCGATTATCAAAGTCAACTTGAGGTGCATCATCATGTATTCCGATAAAACCACGCCCTATACTCGTCTCTATCATCTCTTTTGTTAGATAGTATTGCTCCCGTCCACTCTCAATAGTTACCTCTATTCCGAGGCCCTTACTATCATTTAGCAGCCAACAATCAGGCGTATTGTTATCAAGTGGAAAACGAATGCGATCTGCCTCAATATGGTAAAATTTAAGAAAGCGTGATACTGGCGTTATTTCATCTCTAAGCTTTTTCCATGGTTTTATTCCAAGACGATAGTCATTCAAATCGTCAATATTACGATCAAGTGCGAACAGAGTTGTTTGCCTATCCTGAAAATCAACGACACTCATTCCATCTTGAGCCGATAAATTGTTGTAATATTCATTTAACTTTTCAATATCAAACATTTTATTTGCCTCAGAATTTTGATAGAGCCTCAATCATATGTATTCCTCTTTCTTATAAACCATACTAAACAAACACTTTATGTCGAAAGCGAAGTTTCCTTAAAAATAGCAGAAATTATGGTTTATTCAAGTTTTTGGCAAGTATTACTTTGTACACCCCCTTCACCGTCATTCCTGCGAAGGCAGGAATCCATTTGTCCGTTAAACAGTTTGTATCAAACATGGGCCCTGAACTTGTTTCCACTAGTGTCCGGGGAAAATAATATAAGCATATTAAAAGGTTAGAGCTGTCCTTGATTTGCGCTATAATTCAGTTGTCCAGACTTAATTTTAGCCAAGGAGCAGCTCTATGTTTTCGAATAGCACTTTAGGGGTTTTATTGAAAGCTTTACCGCGTGATGAAATCCAGGAACTTGTTAATAAACATGGTTCAGACCGGTGGCGCAAAAGTTTTGGCACTTGGGATCATTTAGTGGCCATGTTGACAGGCCAGTTTTCGGGTGCCCGTAGTTTGCGAGAAGTGGAAACTGTATTGGCCGGGCATGCCAATCACCATTATCATCTGGGCATTGGCGCCATTCGTCGGTCGACGCTTTCGGATGCCAATGCAGGCCGCTCGAGCGCAGTTTTCCGGGATATTGTGCAAATGATGATCAGCCGCGCTGGTCGTGCAAAGCGTACTGAAATACGATCAGTTTTGTCTATTTTGGACGCCAGCCACATTCGCCTGTCCGGCCTTGGTTATGACTGGGCGAAGAAGACGAGAACGCGCGGTACCTGCTATGGCCTCAAATTACATGTGCAGATGGATGCGGACGATGAAAGGCTGGAATATTCTGATGTCACGCCAACCAATGTTAATGATCTTGTTGCGGCGTGGGATTTTCCATTAGAAGCAGGTCGCACCTATGTTTTTGACAAAGGCTACTGTGATTATAACTGGTGGCATGAGATCATTCAGGCAGGCTCTCACTTTGTCACCCGTCTGAAACATAATGGGGCAAAAAAGGTTATCGAAAACAATCCGATTAACTCTGAGGATGAAGGTTTTATTCTTTCGGATCAGGTTATTGAGCTAACCAACCGATCACCGCGCGCTGGCAAGATCAATAGGCTGGCAGGCACAGCTTTGCGCCTTATCCAGATCAAGCATCCGGGCGGTAAAAGCAGGCCTTTTCAGATAGTTAGTAGCAATGTAGACGTTAGTGCCGCAACGATTGCAGCTATTTATAAAAAGCGTTGGGCGGTAGAGCTGTTATTTAAATGGATAAAACAAAACCTGAAAATAAAACGCTTTATTGGCCAAAGTCGCAATGCTGTGATGATCCAGATATTTGTTGCGTTAATTGCCTATATCCTGCTGAAAATGTTTAAGAACCTCCTCGGAAATGCTGCCCCTCACAGACTAAGAGACCTACTGGTCACTATACAGCATGGCCTATTCCATCGCCCGGAAATGTTCCAAAGGCGTCAAAAATATTGGCAAAAAACCTTCGAAAACCAGCAGAAACTATGGGAATTCACCCCATGAGGCATTTTCCAATATTTTCCCCGGACACTAGTGGAACTAAATTCAGGGTGACGGTACCATACTCTCACTTGAGAAAGCTGTCACTTTAATGTACTAGGGGCCCTGAAGGAGATCACATTGGCTGGTACCAATAGTTTGGAAAATGAAATTATCGATCACGACGGCCCGGCCATTATTCTGGTCGGGGCGCAGTTGGGGGAGAATATTGGCAAGGCGGTCCGGGCCATGTATAACTTTGGCCTTACCGATCTGCGTCTGGTCGCGCCCCGTGATGGCTGGCCCAATGCGGATGCCGTGCCCGCAGCGGCGGGGGCGGATATTGTGCTGGACCAGGCGCGGGTTTATAAAACTACAGCCGAGGCGATCGCTGATCTTAATTTCGTTTATGCCACCACGGCGCGCAGACGTGACATGATCAAGAGTGTGGTGACCCCCCATAAATGTGCCGCCCTTATGCGGTCCCATTCGGACGTGGGCCAGAAATTCGGCCTGCTGTTCGGGCCGGAAAAGGCCGGGCTGACCAATGATGATGTGGCGCTCAGCGATGCCATTGTGTCGGTGCCGCTCAATCCGGCTTTTGCGTCGATCAACCTGGCCCAGGCGGTGATTATTATGGCCTATGAATGGTTTCAGACCGGGGCCGATCAGCCGGATCATCATACCCCGCAGCTCGACACCACCCCGGCCTCGTCAGAGGAACTGCAAAAGCTGTTCGATCATATGGAGGGTGAGCTGACCGAGGCCGGTTATTTCCGCCATGGTCAACGTCGCGCCACTATGAAACGCAATCTGCGCAATATTTTCAAGCGGTCTGAACTGACCCATGAGGAAGTCAGCACCCTGCGCGGGGTGGTTAAAGCCCTTGC
>WFQB01000090.1 GCA_015487305.1 Parvularculaceae bacterium
AAGGCGAGGGCCTTGTCATTCTGGTCATAAACCCCAACCAGCAACCGCCCTGCCTCTTGTTCGCGGGCATGATTGACCGAAGCGGCCAATAGCGCTTTTCCGGCCCCACCCCCCTGAAACCGCGACAGAAGATAGATGCGCTTTAATTCAATATCGCCCTTTTCAATCACCACCGGCAGGTCCGGCGGGAGATTGAGGGCATAGCCAATCGCGGCCCCTGTCTCACTCATTTCAGCGAGCCATGCCCCCACTTTAGCCTGCTGCAAAAAGTCCTGATAGCGTGCCTTGCTATGTTCTTTGGCACAATGGGCAATGATATTTTCGCCGGGCAGCACATCGCAATAGGCATCGACAAAAGTCGCCGACCCTATGAGCGCCAGATTGGCCGCATCCTCGGGCACCGCCGCTCGAATATTAAATTTTGAAACCTTCTCGGGCATGACGCTCTGTTATAGCCCCCTCGACAAAAAGGGAAAGCCTACAATTTTGCGCAATAAAAAACGGCCAGAGCGCCTGCTCTGACCGTTTTCCTCAAGCCGGAGGTCTTGAAATGATTTACATCACACCAAGTTTTTTCACAGTGGCCAAAGTCAGGCCGCCAGTGCCGAGATTATTGCGACGCTGATAGGCTTCAACGGCGCGCATGGTTGACGCTCCAAGCACACCATCAACGGACAGCTTAAAGCCTTCCTTGTTGAGGGCAGCCTGCACACGACGGATAACATCCGGCGTTGTGTTGGTTTCGCAAAGAATTTCACGCCAAACCAGACGCTCCTCGGAAACTTTTTTCTGCTTGGTAACAGTTTTATAAGTCGCCGGAATTGGAATCCGCTTGGTCGTGGCTGGCTTGACCAGCTTGCGCACTTTCAAGGTCTCATATTTTGGCGGAACTGGCACCGCACGAGTGGTGGCCGGTGTTGCAACAACACGCTTGGTCACAGTTTTGGTAACCGCCGGAATGGTTTTCTCAACCGTACGGGCTGGCTCAACCAGAACCTTTTTCTTAACGGTACGATATTCCGGTGGAACCTCAACCAGACACATAATTTCGCCTGTGGCGCTCTCGCGGGTCTCTGTCACAATACCACCCGCAAAGGCAGAACCGGCAGCAATTGGGCCAGAGCCTTTTTTCCAAGTCGTATAGCCTTCACGAACTAGAATGCGCTCGGTTTTGGTCGTATATTTGGCCGGAATGGTTGTTAGTTCCGTGCGCGCAGGCTCAACAACAACAACTTCAGTCACTGTTTTGTACGTCGCCGGAATAACTTCCAAACGCTCACCGCCTTCGGAAACCAGAACCCGCTCTTCGACCCACTCATATTGAGCCGGAACCACTTCAAGGCGTTCAGACGCATCCGTATCAAGCACCTGTTCAGTGGTGGTTGTGTATTTAGCCGGAATCAAAATCCGCGCATAGCACTCACCCGGCTTGGCCGGTGGCAGATCGGCACTACCGGACATCGCGTTCATTTTTGTAGACCCTGACGAAGAAGACGCCATTGATCGCAATTCAGTGTTTTGGCTTCGCAATTCAGCGTTTTGGCGCTCAAGATCCGCCAAACGCTTGCGTTCAGCGCTGCTCATTCCCATTGAAGAAGACGAAGACGATGCACTGGACGAAGAATCAGACCCTCCCGTCATGCCGTTAAGCGGATTACTTTCGCAACCGGCCACTACAAGTGTCACTAAAGCCAGTGACGCAATTCCATATTTAAGTTTCATGAAGATCTCCACATCCCATATTTGATTAAAAACATCTCAGGACCGCGGGTATGATTGCCCGCAGCCATTAACTCCTTTGTGAGCGTAATTTTCAGAGAAAGATAAAAACCCCAGAAATTAGGAGACAGCCCCCGAAAAACCAAATCCCACACTGATAATATGAAGTTTGGTTAATGTGCTGTCAACGATAGCACGACATCACATCTAATACTTTGTTTTAAGACATGTTTTTTCATTCCGACTTATCAGCCCCCGCGCAACTAACCGCCATTATTCACTACCCAACTTTCATTTCCATTTTTGATTCGCCAAAAATATTTGGCCTTTTCAAAATGTTATGCCATTGGGCGCAGCCCACGCGGTAATTGTGTCCATAAATGGCAAATTTTCAACCAAATCTACCCTCCTCACCCCTGTTCAACCGGTCCACAGGGTTTATACATCGACGAACAACAATCTAAGAGCCAATCGCCAGAAAGCCAGAAATATGAGCAACCCCAATTCGGCCATCAAAGATTTCTACACTCGCATCGAAGAGACTCTGGAACAGATAGAAAAGGACGGCCTGACCAAAAAAGAGCGCCTGATTACCTCCCCCCAAGGGCCGGAAATCATGGTTGGCGGCAAAAAAGTGCTGAATTTCTGCGCCAATAATTATCTCGGCCTTGCCGATCATCCGGCTCTCATAGAAGCCGCCCATGAAGCAGCCCAAAAATACGGCTTTGGCATGGCCTCGGTGCGCTTCATCTGCGGCACCCTCGATTTGCACCGCATATTAGAGCAACGCATTGCCGATTATCTGAAATTTGACGATGCGATCCTGTTTGCCGCCTGTTTTGATGCCAATGGCGGGGTGTTTGAGCCCCTGCTCGGCCCCGAAGATGCAATTATCTCTGATGCCCTGAACCATGCCTCAATCATTGACGGGGTGCGCCTGTGCAAGGCCAAGCGCTTTCGCTTCAAGAATAATGATATGGAAGATCTCGAAGCTCAGCTACAGGAAGCCGACAAGCAAGGTGCGCGCACCAGACTTGTAGTTACCGATGGGGTGTTTTCCATGGATGGCTATCTGGCACAATTGGACAAGCTCACCACCATTGCCAAGAAATATGGCGCGCTCGTCATGGTCGATGATTGCCATGCCACCGGGTTTATCGGCGACAAGGGCCGGGGCACGGCGGCGCATTTCGGGGTTGAGGACAAAATAGACATTCTCACCGGCACGCTTGGCAAAGCGCTCGGCGGTGGCATGGGCGGCTATATCTGCGCCAGTCAAGAGGTGATTGATTTACTGCGCCAGCGCGCCCGCCCCTATCTATTTTCCAACGCCCTCACCCCCGCTTTGCTGGGCGCTTCCATGAAAGCCATAGACCTTGCCGAACAGGGCGATGATTTGCGCGAAAAACTCACCCGCAACGCCAAAATCTTCCGCGAGGGCATGAGCGCCAATGGTTTTGACCTTCTGCCCGGCGAGCATCCCATTATTCCGGTCATGCTGTATGATGCACAAAAATCGCAAGACCTCGCCGCGCGGCTGATGGAGCTTGGCATTTATGTCACCGGCTTTTTCTTCCCCGTAGTGCCCAAGGGAAAAGCCCGCATCCGCACACAGATGTGCGCCGGGCATAGTATCGAACAGGTCGAGCGCGCCATTGATGCTTTCAAACAGGCCGGCAAAGAGCTTGGCATAATTTAGGGACTTATCATGAAGACATTAGCCAAATTACAAAAAACCGAAGGCATCTGGATGAGCGAGGCCGAGGCGCCAAAGCCCGGCCCCAATGACGTTCTCATCAAAGTGCGCAAGACCGCCATTTGCGGCACGGATGTGCATATTTATAACTGGGATGAATGGGCACAAAAGACGATCCCTGTGCCGATGACCGTTGGCCATGAATTTATGGGCGAGCTGGTGGAAATCGGCTCCGAGGTTCGTCTCGATCATTTCAAAATGAAAATCGGCGACCGGGTTTCTGCCGAAGGCCATGTCACCTGCGGTTATTGCCGCAATTGCCGCGCGGGCCGCCGCCATCTGTGTCGCAATTCTGTTGGCATTGGCGTCAATCGCACCGGCGCTTTTGCCGACTATGTGGCCGTGCCTGCTTTTAATGTCTACAAACTGCCCGACGAGGTGAGTGATGATCTCGGCGCGATTTTCGATCCCTTTGGCAATGCGGTCCACACTGCTTTATCCTATGATCTTGTGGGCGAGGATGTGCTGATAACCGGCGCCGGACCCATTGGTGCCATGGCAGCAGCGGTCGCCCGTTTTGTCGGTGCGCGCCATGTGGTGATTACCGATATCAATGATTATCGCCTTGATCTGGCTAAAAAACTGGGCGCCACCCGCACGGTCAATGTCACCCGCGAAGATCTAAAAGAGACCATGGGCGAATTGGGCATGCGCGAGGGCTTTGATGTGGGCCTGGAAATGTCCGGTGTGCCAAGCGCTTTTAACGGCATGCTCAACACCATGAACCATGGGGGCAAAATCGCCATGCTCGGCATCATGCCCAATGGTGCCGGAGCCAGTTGGGATGACATTATTTTCAAAGGGCTTGAGTTACGCGGTATTTACGGACGGCGCATGTTTGAGACATGGTATAAAATGGGCGCGCTGTTGCAGGCCGGGCTAAACCTCGATCCAATCATCACCCACCGCCTGCCCGTCAATGATTTCCAAAAAGGCTTTGATGTCATGCGCGCCGGACAATCAGGCAAGGTGGTCCTTGACTGGACAGGCTAACCGGTCATGGAAATTTTGCGCACGGCGGCGGTCATGCGCGAAATGCAAACCAGCTTATCTGCCTCACTGGTCAGGCGAATGTCCCAAACCTGCGATGAGCGCCCAATATGTAGCGGGCTTGCTCGCCCTTTGACTTTACCATTGCGCATGGCCGCCAGATGATTGGCATTAATCTCCATGCCCACAACTGCATGGCCTTCCGGCGCAGCAAAAGACCCGGCAATCGACGCCAGAGTTTCCGCCAGCGCCACAGAAGCGCCCCCATGCAATAACCCCATGGGCTGATGGGTGCGCACATCCACCGGCATGGTGCCTTCAAGATAATCATCACCAAAATCGGTAATCTCGATACCAAGATGCCCCATTAAACTATTAGCGCCAAACGCATTTACCACAGCCAGCGACATTGGTTTTTGCCAGATACTCATCGAAATAAACCCAATCTTGCTTGCTCTACCAATCTATCTTGATGCTATCCAGAATGGCAGCGACTTCATCGCGATTGCTGTCCGGTATATAACTTTCAGTGAATAACAGAAAATAATCTCCATCACGACGCACATAGATCGTTTGCCCAACCGAAGTGTCCCCAAAGATCAAAACACTATCCATTGAAGCAAACTCTCTGCCCCCAATATCACGCACGCCATAGTCTTCAGCGAAACTAATCTCCAACCCGCTATTTTGCATCAATTGCTTGGTATGAAAAAAGTAATCTGCCCCGGTTTTCACACCAGGCGCTAATTTAACATTCTCCGCTACCGCCAATAAATTATTGTTAAATTCAACTGGCGCCCCAAGTTCATATTGGAAAAAACCGAATAATGGCACAGTGTTGATACTGCTCACATCCAATACCTTGCGCGTGCTTTCATCACCCCCGGCCAGAGCATCAACACCAATCTGCAAAAGCCCGTTCAACTCCTCGCTGGAAAGAGCATACCAATTCTCTGGTTTTTCCGCGGACAGTTTAAAAAAGCTTGAGACATAACGACCATCCTCCGCCTCCGCCGCATAGGCTTGCTTCAGAATATCAACCGTCTTTTTCTCACCATTCCCGCAGGCACTTAATGGCAATAGCGCCACAAGAAAAAACAATCCAAAATATTTAAACCGCATTAGAGCCTCCCGCATTTTATTTATATTGTAACATCACTATAGCGCAAAAAAGAATATTCGGCCATCACTCTTTCAACCTCCCCTGATAGGCCGTTAAATCCCGTCGCAATTCCGGCAGCAATAAATAAAGCGCAATGATATTCGGCACCGCCATGGTGAACAACATGCTGTCAATAAAATTAATGATGGACCCAAGCTGCAAGGCCGCGCCGGTTGATAGCGCCATACACAACAAGACCTTGAAAGTAATCTCCACCTGCCGCGTCTTGCCAAACAGATAGCTTGCTGCCTGCCCCCCATAATGGGCCCATGTGACCAATGTTGAAAATGCAAACAGCAAAACAGAGATCAGCAACACCATGGGGAACCATGAAAACGCCGAGGCAAAGGCCGCCGAGGTTAACTCAATCCCCTGAATATCGGTTTTGTCTACAAACAAGAAAGACTCATGAACACCGGTAACCAAAATCACCAAAGCGGTCATGGAGCAAACCACAATCGTATCAATAAACGGCTCCAACAAGGCCACATAGCCCTCGGTCATCGGGTCTTTGGTTTTAACCGCCGCATGAGCGATTGCCGCCGAGCCAACCCCGGCTTCGCTCGAATAGGTCGCCCGCTGAATCCCATTGATCAGCGCCCCGATAACGCCGCCGCCCGCAGCCCCCCAGCCAAAGGCGGATTGGAAAACATCCGCAATGACGCCGGGTATAGCCGGCATATTCATCAGCAATATGGCCAGCCCCGCACCCATATAAATGAATCCCATAAACGGCACCAGCACGCGGGTCACTTTGGCGATAGACTTTATTCCGCCAATGATTACCACCGCCACCAGCAAGGCCATGATAATGCCAAAAGTCAAAGGCGCATCGATAGAGGTGACATTGGCAAATTGCGCATAAGCCTGATTGACCTGAAACACACTGACCGAAGCGCCCATGGCGGCAATGGCAAAAACAATCGCCAGCCCCTTGCCAAGCCAAGCAAGATTAAGCCGCCCAAACACCGCCTCAATATAATAC
>WFQB01000091.1 GCA_015487305.1 Parvularculaceae bacterium
TTCCTGAAGGGTAAAATTACTTGCTTCCATCTCAATGGCATAAACCTTACCCTTGGGGCCGACGATATCAGCCATGGCCATTGCCTTATAACCAATAAAAGATCCCGCATCGATAACCACTTGCCCTTCTGCAGGCATGACATAACGCTCAGGCTCATCTAATAGCGTAACATACTGGCTCTGACAGAAAGAGAGAATCTGAAACTCTTTCAAACTCATCGGCTTTGGGAATCGGTCTTTTAAAAATTCATAAATGGCTGTTTCGCGCGGCCCCACGGGCGTCGGATCGAAAAAAGTGCGGCCGCGTGTGGTTACCGATTGAATGCCATCTTCTGTTACATCAAAGCTATAATCATCGGATATGGGACCATCTGTTTTAGACTTGATCCATCGCGGCAAGGCCTGAATGGCCTGCATGACTTTTGCGGGATCAAGATCGTCGGCATCATCCGGTATAACCACGCGGTGCTTTTCGTTCGGATCCCCAGGATAGCGCCCCATCAACCAATTATTCTCAGAAAATTGTCCGTGATTCACAAGAAACCGAGCCGTTTCAAATAAATCCTGCTTGCGCGCAAAAGCCAGCTCCTTGAGATGAATAAAATGATCTCTAGGCAGTTCGATTGCTCGTGCCATTCTGTCGTCCTTCTGTCTATTAAACCACTGTCGAAACATACTGATGCAAGGGAATTTCAAAAAATATTTTCGCGTCTGCATCTCCAAAGTCGAGACCTCTAAAATAATCACCCCTAAGTCAATGCAAAACTTTAAGCAAAGCACCTACGCCAAAATCAAAATAAATACAATCATCCCTCTAGCCTGCCTCCCCTTAAATCACAAACTTCGCCGCCGCTTTTCCATACGCTAAGTGCAAAGCAACGTTCTAAAGCATGGTGCAATGTGCCGTCCAATTGCCCCCTTTCCGGCTCAAAATCATCGGTTGTCACATTGAGTGCGCGCAAGCTATGAAACGCCGCAGGCCTGAACCAGAACATCGACCCTTCAAAAAAACCAAACCGTATGGGGGCTGATATCCCCATTCTTTTGGCTATATCGTCTACAATCCTGGTATTATTCATCATAAAAAAAGGCGCGGTCCTAAAGGCGCCCCTCATGCCAATCATGCCAATCTCAGGGTTCTTAAAATGATGCAATATTCGATAAGCCGAATATTGCTCGCCACACAGGGACAAAAAGCACGCCTTTCTTTGCACATTACCATGGCCTAAATGCGGGCTTCGCTTGGTATGCAATTTCAAAACAGCATCATAATCATCAAGGTCCCCGCTTTGTAACACTTGCAAAAAAGGCGCAATATCGCGACCGCGATTCTTAACCGGGTATAATTTAATATTCTCTCGCGCATCCAATAATGTTTGGACCTCATCCACGCGTTCTTCGGGTACGGTTAGATAGATGGGAACAGCCATTCCCAATATTGATCGACAATTAAAAATTTCTTCCAGCAAATCAGGATAATAGACATGGGCAATAATGGCTATTTTATGCGAACTTATATCGGGGAGAGGCCGCAAACGTCCAGCAAAACGCCGTACTGCCTGCACAGGTTTGGTGACGAAAAGCGCGTGCAAGGCCATGGTCTTTTTTTGCAATAAATACCAATAAAGCGCCGATAGTTTCGACTCTATCTTTTGGATATGAGCGCTAGCCCCTTCCCGCATGACGACCCCCGATGCCGTTTTGTACCTCAAAATGAGCGCAAATCCATTCTAAGGAACTCTGGAATTTATGCAAAGCATGTTTTAGATTTTACTGAAATTGGACGGGAGCACACTGACATCCTTTACCATTTAATTTTGGGTGCTGGCTATTTCCGCCCTTGCCTCCTCGCCCCATTCTTGCATGGCAGGAAGTGACCAAATGGTCTCAAACCAGTTTTGCGCGCGCTCCGGCATTTCAACAGGCCCGTAGGTTTTAAATCGCGAAACCACTGGCGCATACATAGCGTCAGCGATGGAAAATCGTCCGAACAAAAAGGGACCAGCCTCATCGCCTTGGGCCTTTTCGCCAAAATCCCGGCGTGCTTCTTCCCATAGGCTGGCGATGCGCTTTACCTCGCGATCAAGACCGGGGCCGATATGCATGGCTTTGTCGTGGCGCACAAAATCCATCGGCCACACAGTGCGTAAATTTGAAAACCCCGAATGCATTTCGCTGGCAAGGGAGCGCGCTCTGGCTCGCGCTTTCACATCTTCAGGCCATAATTGTTTGTCTGGAAACTTATCCGCCAGATATTCCATGATCGCAAGGGAATCCCATATTTCAAAACCATCATCCAACAGGCAGGGCACAAGGCCCGAGGGCGAAGCCGACCGCAATTCAGCGCGGCTTGTCGGCAGGTCCAGCAGAATTTTCTTTTCGGTAAACTCAATTTCCGCCTGCCTCATTAAAAACCATGGCCGCAAAGACCAGGAAGAGAGATTTTTATTGCCAATCACAAGGGTCAGGGTCATGAGGGTTTTTCCATTTTACTGCTATCAAAAATCTTTGCCATCGCAGAAAGAATAGCATCGCGTCCACTTTTGATCTGGTAGGAAGCCAAAGCCATTTCTACCTTCTCAGGCTCGATGTCATTAGCGCGATGGAGCAATAATTCTCGTGCAAAATCATGGCTCATTTCCGGATGCATCTGAAAGCTAAGGGCATTTTGCGCTGGATAATGGAGGGCCCCATGGGGACAAAAATCCGACCCTGCCAAAACTTCTGCGCTCTCGGGCACATCTTCCACCTGATCGCGATGGGAGACAACGCAAGCTAGGTCTTCTGGCCCCAAAATAGCCTTACCACTCTCATAAAGCGGATAATGATGAACACCCACCCCCCAACCCTTTGCCGAGCGTTGCACTTTGCCACCATAGGCTTCCGCCATAATCTGATGGCCAAAACAAATGCCGACCACCGGCACACATGCTTTGCCATAGTCACGAATGGCTTCTTTTAAGGGAACAATCCACGAATGGGGTTCATAGACGGCAGCCGACGAACCGGTAATGACAACACCATCAATATCCATGGGTGCGCTTTGTCCCTGTTCCGTTTCAATAATGATATAATTTGCACTGGGGATAAGGGGCTGCAAAGCCTCTGTGAACATCTGCCCATAGGTGCCATAAGAGCGCAAATTTTCAGGCGGGCCGCCAGTTTGCAAGACAGCTATTTTCATCAATGATGGCCTTCTTAACAAAATCAATTCAAATCTGATTGATAGGCTTTCGCATAAAGAAAATCCACCTTTAAAGGCCTCAATCCCGCCATTCTCCCTTGCTTTGCCGCCTGCTCTGCGCCATTTTGAGCGCATCCAAATACGCTCTAAACGCAAAGAGGAAACGCCTCATGCCCAGCGATGACAGCATTATTCATTCCGACGAGATTAGCTTTCCCATACCAGAAAATTTTGCCCGAGAGGCTTTGGTCGATAAGGCTTTATACGAAAAACTTTATCGCCAATCCATCAAAGATCCGGAACGGTTTTGGGGTGAAATTGGCAAGCGACTTGAATGGATGCGCCCCTTTACCAAGGTCAAGGATGTATCTTGGGCCACTGATGATCTTTCGATTAAATGGTATGATGGGGGCACGCTAAACGCCTGCGTGAATTGTGTTGATCGCCATTTGCCACAAAAGGCGAATGACACCGCCATCATCTGGGAGGGTGATGATCCTTCTATCAGCAAGAGCATTACCTATAGCGAACTTTATGAAAAGGTCTGCCGCCTCGCCAGTGCTCTGCGCGACCATCATATCCAAAAAGGCGATCGGATCATTCTCTATATGCCCATGATCCCAGAGGCTGCCTTTGCCATGCTGGCTTGCGCCCGTATTGGCGCCATACA
>WFQB01000092.1 GCA_015487305.1 Parvularculaceae bacterium
AAGTTATTGCGGTAATCGGTGATGGCTCCATGTCGGCGGGCATGGCCTATGAGGCGATGAATAATGCCGGCCATATGGGCAAGCAGCTAATTGTTATTTTGAACGATAATGATATGTCCATTGCGCCGCCCACCGGGGCCATGTCGGCCTATCTTGCTCGCGCCGCTTCGTCCGGCGTTTATCAGGGCTTTCGCAACTTTGCCAAGCAACTTGCTAAGATTCTGCCCAATGCGCTTTATGAAAAAGCGGCCATGGCCGAAGAGTTCACCCGCGCCATGGCCATGGGCGGCACTTTGTTTGAAGAGCTTGGCTTTTATTATGTGGGGCCGATTGATGGTCATAATCTCGACCATCTCCTGCCGGTGCTGGAAAATGTCCGTGACTTGAATCACGGTCCGGTGCTGGTCCATGTGGTGACGCAAAAGGGCAAGGGCTATGCGCCGGCAGAAGAGGCCGCCGATAAATATCACGGCGTTGCCAAATTTGATGTGATTTCCGGCAAGCAACATAAGGGCAAGGCCAATGCGCCAAGCTATACTTCTGTCTTTGCCGATCAATTGGTGCGTGAGGCCGAAGCTGACCCAAAAATTATTGGCATCACGGCAGCCATGCCTTCGGGCACCGGTCTTGATAAATTTATGGAGGCCTTCCCGGACAGATGTTTTGATGTGGGGATTGCCGAGCAACATGCGGTGACCTTCGCGGCGGGCATGGCGGCGGAAGGGTTAAAACCTTTTGCAGCAATTTATTCGACATTCCTGCAACGGGCCTATGATTCGGTTGTCCATGATGTGGATTTGCAAAAGCTGCCTGTGCGTTTTGCGCTTGACCGCGCCGGACTTGTGGGCGCCGATGGGGCAACTCATGCGGGGGCGTTTGATGTTTCCTTTCTGGGCTGCCTGCCCAATATGATTTTAATGGCCGCAAGCGACGAAGCCGAGCTTATGCATATGACCCATACGGCGGCGGCGTTCGATGAAGGGCCAATCGCGTTTCGTTTCCCGCGCGGCGAAGGGGTGGGCATGGAAATGCCCAAACAGCCGGAGATTATAGAGATCGGCAAAGGCCGCATCATCCGCGAAGGCACCTCGGTAGCAATTCTTTCGCTGGGCACAAGGCTGGCGGAAAGCTTGCGCGCCGCTGAAATGCTCGGCGCCCAAGGGCTGGCCACTACGGTCGCCGACGCCCGCTTTGCCAAGCCCTTGGATGAAGCGCTGATAAAGCAATTGGTGACAAATCACGAGATCATTATCACGGTGGAAGAAAATGCCATGGGCGGCTTTGGCGCGTTCGTGCTGCAATATCTCGCCCGCGACGGCTTGCTTGATAAGGGCTGCAAAATCCGCACCCTGACCTTGCCGGATATTTATATCGATCACGCCAGCCCGGCGGCGATGTATGAACAGGCGGGACTAACGGCGCAGCATATCGCCGATACAGCGATGCAAATGCTGGGCCGCGCTAAGCTAACGGCGGCTGATTTGCGGGCCTGAGGGGATGACGCGAGAAGCCTAACGGTGCTGACTCATCCTGAGAAGGATGAAGAGAAGCGAATAGAAGATTTACAAAAAAGAAGAAAGCTCACTCTGAGGAGCCGCCAAAGGCGGCGTCTCGAAGAGTGGAAATTTAAGAAACCAAATTTCAACGAAAGCCATCACTGAACCCACAACTCGCACCAGTCTCTCGCGGAAATACCGCACCCCAACGCCCCCCTTCGAGGGCCAGCAAGCTGGCCACCTCAGGGTGAACTCGTCTCTTCTTTGTTATTATTCTTTCTGCCATTCCCTTGCTCATCCTGAGGTGCGAACGCAAGTGAGCCTCGAAGGATGGCGGTAGGGTGATGTATTTTCCGCATGGAATTGCTATACGCTATTCCATCTCCGCCAAAAACTTTTCAGCTTCGAGGGCGGCCATGCAGCCCATGCCTGCTGCTGTCACCGCCTGGCGATAGGTTTCGTCGGTGACATCTCCGGCGGCGTAGACGCCTTTTACAGATGTGGCGGTCGAATCCGGGGTGGTAATGATGTAGCCATTGTCTTTCATCTCCAGCCTGCCCTTGAATAAATCCGTGGACGGCGCATGGCCAATGGCAATGAACACCCCATGGACGGGCAGGGTGGTCTCCGCCCCGGTTTTAACATTTTTCAACCGCAGGCCCGTCACCCCTAGCGGGTCTTCATCGCCTAAAATTTCCTCCAAAGTCGTGTCCCACAAAATTTCTATTTTAGGGTTTTTCTTCAGTCGCTCTTCAAGAATTTTCTCCGATCGCAAGCTATCGCGGCGATGGATGAGGGTTACTTTGGAAGCAAAATTGGTGAGGAACAACGCTTCTTCCACCGCCGTATTGCCGCCGCCGATAACAGCGACTTGCTTTTCGCGGTAAAAGAACCCATCGCAAGTGGCGCAAGCCGAAACCCCAAAGCCCTGAAATTTTTGCTCGCTTTCAAGGCCGAGCCATTTGGCTTGCGCGCCAGTGGCAATCACCACCGCATCGGCGGTGTAGACCGTGCCGCTATCGCCAATTGCTTTGAACGGGCGGCTGTCAAAATCCACCTCCACAATAATATCGGAAATCATCTCGGTGCCGACATTCTCCGCCTGTTTTTGCATTTGCTCCATCAGCCATGGCCCTTGAATGGCCTCGGCAAAGCCCGGATAGTTTTCAACCTCAGTGGTGATGGTCAATTGCCCGCCGGGCTGAATGCCTTGCACCAGAACCGGTTTCAACATGGCCCGGGCGGCGTAAATGGCCGCCGTATAACCGGCAGGGCCGGAGCCAATGATGAGAAGTTTGGTGTGTTTATTGTCGGCCATGATGGGTCTTTCTTTAAAGTTTGTGTGTGTCAGCTTATCTATCGTGTCGGGTTATCACTTCAAGGGGTATGAGTGCGACGGTCCTGCAAATGTGAGCGCCATCGCACCAGAATTTCTTCGGCAATGCGATCGGTCTCGCGCAAGGGCGCATAGGTCCAGCTTTGCAGGGGCAATGCAAGGGGGCGCGAAATGCCCGCTTGCTGCAAAGACTCATGAAAGCGCCGGAACTTGTCATTGCCGCCATCCAAAGCAATTAGATGTACCGGCTTTCCGGTAAAGGCGGCCTCGGTGACCATATTGGTCGATTCCTCGGTCACCAAAATATGATCGGCCAGTCCCAACAGGCCAAAATAGGGATTAAAGCCGGGCTTTAAATCATTATCCCCATGCCATTGAAATATATTTGGTCCCGATAAAACTTCTCGCAGACGCGAAACAAAGCTGGCAGGGGTGCGCCGGGAAGAGGTAATGAGTAGCCCCGCGCCGCCATCGCGCAAGCTAGTCAAATTTTCAAGAATGGCCTGTTGGCGCGCTTCGCTCATTTTATAGGCGCGGCTATCCCCGCCAAGCATCACAGCAATGCGCGGGCTTGGCAGGCCGCCAATAAAGGGCAGCAGGCGCGAGGCGTCTTCGCGCAACAGCTCTTCGGTCAGGCGATTGGGCGAACCGCGCATGGGTAAAACATTTTGCCCTTGCAAATTATCATGCTCTGGCGGCACCACCACATCAAAATTATGCAGGGCTTTTCGCGGGTCCTGTAATTGCACCACAAAACTGCCGCGGGTGCGCATGGGGCCTGCAAAGGGCAGGGTCAGACGGCCACAGGCAATCCAGATATCGGGCAGGCGCGTCAGATCAAGCGGCGCGACTAGCCGCTTCATAGGGTCGCCCCATAAAAACCCCGGCAGATTGCGCCAGGGCTCTTTAATGTCAATGCGCTCAAGCCG
The DNA here is from genome assembly GCA_015487305.1 of Parvularculaceae bacterium. Taxonomy (GTDB): domain Bacteria; phylum Pseudomonadota; class Alphaproteobacteria; order Caulobacterales; family Parvularculaceae; genus S012-90. Next base: position 3,762 of record WFQB01000092.1, read on the forward strand.
GGTGTCAAAATCCTGTAGACGGCACAAAGCCTCGGCCAGACCACGGGCTTGATTTTCCATTCCGGCCCGCCCGTCAGAGACGATATGAATGAGCGGGCGAGAAGAGGGCGCGTTCATCGGGGGAGCTTATTTATAGACGACTTTGAGCACTTCATAAGTGCGCGCACCGCCGGGGGCTGCCACTTCCACGCTATCGCCAACTTCCTTATTGATAAGGGCGCGGGCAATGGGCGAGGAAATAGAGATTTTGCCCTTGGCCACATCGGCTTCGAGATCGCCGACAATCTGCCAAGTTTTTTCCTCGTCGCTCTCTTCATCGACCATGGTCACAGTGGCGCCGAATTTAACCGTATCACCTTCCAGCTTGCTAACATCAATCACTTGCGCCCGCGAGACTTTGTCATCGAGATCAAGGATTTGGCCTTCAATCCAGCTTTGACGCTCTTTGGCCGCGTGATATTCGGCATTTTCCGACAGATCCCCATGGGCGCGTGCCTCGGCAATGGCCTGAATGATGGCGGGGCGCTCGACCGATTTCAGGCGCTTTACTTCAGCTTCAATTTCAGCAAAGCCCGCTGCTGTCATCGGGACTTTTTCCATGCTGGTCCTCTTTCTTCTCAAAGTTATCAAATGGGCTTTTGCGCCCACGCAAAAATGTGAATTCGTTAAAAAAAATGCAGCCCGCGTTCGATAAAACGCGGGGTCCGTTGAATGTGCTCAGCTATCACCCCTAAAATAGGCCTGAAGTGGCTGAACTTCAAGTATATCTTTTTGTAATACTTCAATCGCCCGAACGGCGGCCCGGCAGCCTGCAGCGGTAGTAATACAAGGGATTTTGGTCTGTAGGGCGGTGGTGCGGATCGAGCGGCTGTCAGAAATCGACTGGGTCGTCTCGGTGGTATTGAAAATCATGTGCACTTCGCCATTTTTGATGGCATCGACAATATGGGGACGGCCTTCGAGCACCTTATTGATGCGGGTGACGGCAATGCCGTGCTGGCTCAAAAATTCCTGCGTCCCGCCAGTGGCAATCAGGGTAAAGCCAATCTCGGTCAGGCGGCGAGCCGGGTCGAGGATCAGCTGTTTGTCGGAATCTTTTACTGAGACAAAAACACAGCCCTTTTTGGGGACGCGAATATTGGCCCCGACCAGACTTTTGGCGCGGGCGCGATTAAAGCCCGCATCAATGCCCATGACCTCGCCGGTTGAGCGCATTTCCGGTCCCAAAACCGTATCAACACCGGGAAAGCGCGAAAACGGGAACACAACTTCCTTGACGGCGGTGTGGGACGGGGTTTTTTCGCTTAAATCAAAGCGGGCAAGTTTTGCCCCGGCCATCACCTTGGCGGCAATATTGGCAATTGGAAACCCCATGGCCTTGGCGACAAAGGGCACGGTGCGCGAGGCGCGGGGGTTTACTTCCAGAATATAAATCACATCATCCTTGATGGCATATTGCACATTCATCAGACCGATAACGCCAAGAGATTTTGCCAGTTCGCGGGTTTGGCGTTTTAATTCGGCGATGATTTTTTCGCTTAAAGAATAAGGCGGCAAAGAGCAGGCGCTATCGCCGGAATGCACACCAGCCTCTTCAATATGTTCCATCACCCCGGCGATAAACACTTCATCGCCATCGCAAATAGCATCCACATCAACCTCGACGGCGTTTTGCAAATAATGGTCAAGCAGCAATGGCTGGCCGGGGGAAATCTCAATCGCGGTATTTTTAAGATAGGTCTCAAGTCCGGCGCGAGAGCGGACAATTTCCATGGCCCGCCCGCCAAGCACATAAGAGGGGCGGGTGACGAGGGGGTAGCCAACCTGTTCGGCGATTTCCAATACGTCATCACGATGGGCTGCGGTGGCATTATCCGGCTGCACCAGAGCCAGCTTTTGCACCAGTTTTTGGAATTGCTCACGGTCCTCGGCAAGGTCAATGGCCTTTACCGGTGTGCCGAGAATGGGAATGCCTTCACGATCCAAAAGTCCGGCAAGTTTTAGCGGGGTCTGGCCGCCATATTGGACAATCACCCCGGCCAATTCACCTTTGGTTTTTTCCGCGTGAAGAATCTCCAGCACATCTTCGCCGGTAAGCGGTTCAAAATAGAGCCGGTCGGAGGTGTCGTAATCGGTGGAGACGGTTTCCGGATTGCAATTGATCATGATCGATTCAAGACCCTCATCAGCAAGGGCAAAGGCCGCATGACAGCAGCAATAATCAAATTCAATCCCTTGGCCGATACGGTTTGGCCCGCCGCCAAGAATAACCGCCTTGCGCCGATCTGTAGGCTGACTTTCGCAAGAGACGAGGCCTTCAACCGGGGTCTCATAAGTAGAATACATATAAGGGGTTTTGGCAGCAAATTCGGCGGCGCAAGTATCAATGCGCTTATAGACGGGCCGCACCCCTAGGGCGTGACGATGGGCGCGCACCTCTTCTTCACTGCCATTGCATAATTCCCCAAGGCGTTTATCGGAAAAACCAAGGGCTTTTAAAGCGCGCAAAGCTTCGGCGGTTTGTGGCAGGCCGTCTTCGGCAATTTGCACTTCAGCGTCGATAATGTCCTGAATGCGGTCGAGAAACCATGGATCATATTTGGTAATCGCGCCGACCTGCTCAATCGGGATGCCATGGCGCATGGCTTCGGCGGTGACCCGTAGGCGCTCTGGCGTGGGCACCCCAAGGGCGGCGCGAAAGGCGTTGATATCATCATCGCCGCCGAGCCCCTCAATTTCGATAGGGTCAAGGCCACAAAGGCCGGTTTCCATGGAGCGCAAAGCCTTTTGCAGGCTTTCCGGGAAGGTGCGGCCAATCGCCATGGCCTCGCCCACGGATTTCATGGCGGTGGTCAATATTGGTTTGGCACCGGGGAATTTCTCAAACGCAAAGCGCGGAATTTTGGTAACGACATAATCAATCGAAGGCTCAAAACTGGCCGGGGTTGCGCCGGTAATATCATTCATCAATTCATCAAGGGTATAGCCAACCGCCAGCTTGGCGGCGACACGGGCGATGGGAAAACCGGTGGCTTTGGAGGCGAGTGCCGAGGAGCGCGAGACCCGGGGGTTCATTTCAATAACGATGAGACGGCCAGTATCCGGATTGACCGCGAATTGCACATTGGAGCCGCCAGTTTCGATACCAATTTCGCGCAGTACAGCAATAGAGGCATTGCGCATAATCTGATATTCTTTGTCGGTCAGGGTCAGGGCCGGGGCGACAGTGATGCTATCGCCTGTATGGACGCCCATGGGATCGATATTTTCAATCGAACAGATGATGATGCAATTATCCGCCTTGTCGCGGACAACTTCCATCTCATATTCTTTCCAGCCCAAAAGGCTCTCATCGATCAACACTTGCGCCACCGGCGAGGCCTCAAGACCGGCGCGGACAATATGCTCAAATTCTTCACGGTTATAAGCAACCCCACCGCCCGTGCCGCCAAGGGTGAAAGCAGGGCGAATGATAGCGGGTAGGCCAACGTCTTCAATCGCCTGCATGGCATTGGCAACCCCGGCCGGGCGATCATAGGAAATGATATTGCCTTTATCGTCTTTAATCGCAGGGGCGGCGGCAATGAAGGAGCGCGGATTTTCCAAGCCGATAGCGGTCATGGCTTTGCGAAAGCGCTCGCGGTCTTCGGCCTTATCAATAGCATCGGCATTGGCACCGATCATCTCAACGCTATATTTTTGCAAAACCCCACGCTTTTCCAATTCCAACGCACAATTCAAAGCGGTTTGCCCGCCCATAGTTGGCAGCACCGCGTCCGGGCGTTCTTTGGCAATAATTTTTTCCACAAATTCCGGTGTGATTGGCTCAATATAGGTGGCATCGGCAAGCTCCGGATCGGTCATGATGGTGGCCGGATTGGAATTAACGAGAATGATGCGATAGCCCTCTTCTTTCAGGGCTTTGCAGGCCTGCACCCCGGAATAGTCAAATTCGCAGGCTTGACCGATGACAATAGGCCCGGCGCCAATAATGAGAATGGAGGAAATATCACTGCGTCTGGGCATAATCGTCACAAAAACAAGGCGCTCATCCGCCTTGAGACCAGCCCTTTAAAAGGGTGGTTGGCAAGGCGTCTTGCGCGGTCAATAAAAATGTCAGCTAAAGGGGTCTTTTAGGGCATGTCAGCCCAAGGTCAAAGGTTTTTTGACCCGCAGGGGAGCATTCTTTCATGGTCGCTAATTTGCCACCACAGCACATTCCCAGCCATCATATTCCCAGTCAAATTTATCAAAGAACAAGGCGAGATCATGGGTCAATTGGTCAAAAGTCTCTCCAGTAACCGGTTGGTGATTCTCGAAAGACAGGCCTGCCTCACTGACAGAGTTTTTGACCTTGAAGCCAAGCTTGGCTAGATGGCGCTTGATAGCGGTGACATCTTCAACGGTGGCGGCCCCCAAGGGAAAAGCAAAGTGAATCACATGGCGCGCGGCGCTGCCATCATCACCCATTTCCGACAGTTTTGTTCGCACTGCATCATTTGCTGGCAGCGACCCCATCCCTACAGATTTTTTCTTGCTAAAGAAGTTAAACACTTGATCAGCCCCTCATGCCTTTTACTCAAACTACAACAGTTTCTTTAACGAGTAGTTCATAGCTTGGCCTGCATGGTTAAGACCTGTTGACCATAAAATCAATTATCAAGTACAGTGCTATATTGTTTTTATTGGCTTAAAGCCTGATCGCCAACAAATGGATTGCTGCGCCGCTCTTCACCAAAACTGGATATGGGCCCATGGCCGGGAATAAAGCGTGTGGCATCGCCCAGAGGCCATAATTTTTTGGTTATCGAATCAAGCAAGGTCTGATGATCGCCGCGCGGGAAATCCGTGCGGCCAATGGAGCCTTTGAATAAAACATCACCGACAAAAGCAAGCTCAGCATCCTTGTTGTAAAAAATCACATGGCCGGGGGTGTGGCCGGGGGTGAACAGGACATCAAACTTAATCCCGTCAAGCTCAACCTCGTCGCCATCTTCCAGCCAGCGATCAGAGTGGACATTTTCCCCCATGCCCGGATGGCCATATTTGCGCCAGCTCTCTTCGATCTGATCAAGCCAGAAAATATCGTCTTTGTGGGGCCCTTCAATCACGCAGCCGGTTTGGCGTTTAATTTCAGCCGCGCCTCCGGCATGATCGAGATGGCCATGGGTCAACCAGATTTTTTCAATCTCGCCACCAATTTTTGCCACCGCTTCGAGAATTTTTTCCGGCTCCCCGCCGGGATCCACCAAGGCGATTTTATCACCAGCAGTTTTGATGATCGAGCAGTTTTGCTGAAATGGCGTCACCGGCAGGATTTGAATTTGAAAAGGCGGTTTGGTCATTATTTGTCCTTTTTGGAAATTATTTATGGTGTTCAATATCGGCTTCGACAAGGGCTTCATTATAAGCGGCCAGCGCTCGCGCCTCGGTCAGATAGCCGACCAGCTTGCGGCGTTTTTCATCGTCGACCACGGGCATTGCCTCAAGACCATGCAGGCGCATTTTTGCCAGCGCATTGCCAAGGCTGTCAGACAGGCGCAAACGTTGCTGACCGTCATCAAGCGGTTCGCTATCGGCGGGCACGGGGCGCATGACATCGCGCACGCGGATAGTTTGTAAAATCACCCCATGGGGGCCTTCCGACAAATCATAGCCAATCTGATTAAGCTGCCAGTGGAAAAAAGAAGAGCCAAAAGCCACCCGCGCTAACATGGTGGCAATACCAACAGCAATCATCAGATTGAGGGTCATTTGATAATCACCGGTCAGTTCGAAAATGATCAAAGTGGTAGAAATGGGCGCGCCGAGAATCGCTCCGGAAACAGCGCCCATGCCAATCATGGCGTAAAAGGCGGCGTCCGCCGTAAGGCCCGGCAATAGCATGGCGACAATCAGGCCAAATGCGGCCCCGGCCATGGCACCAAAATAAATACCGCCGGAAAAAATTCCCGTTCCATAACCAAAAGCAAGGCAAATGATAGTGGCGATAATTTTTAACAATAAGAACGCGCCCAATTCGCCAAGCCCATAAAGACCGTTTAGTGCTGCCGATGTGGCCTCATAACCAACCCCGACAATCTCCGGCACGAACAGGGCCATAAACCCCATAAACAATCCGGCCAGTGGCACCAGCAAAACCGGATCCAGACGATAGCGGCGGGTAAATTTTTTGACCCAGTTTTGCGAACTGGCCAGAGATTGCATATAGCCAAAAGCTATAATGCCGCAGACAAGCCCGAGAATAATGGACAGGGGCACATCATAAATTCCGCTAGCTCCATATTCGGGAATAATAAAAGCGTGGACATGGGAAAGATGGATGCGGGTGATAACTGTAGCGATGACACTGGAAAGTGCCACAGGACCAAACACTGATAAAGCATAATTGCCAAGAATAACCTCTAGCGCAAACAGCACTCCAGCAATGGGCGCGTTAAAACTCGCCGCAACGGCGGCGGCGGCACCGCAGCCAATGAGCGTGCGGGCATATTTACCACGCAGGCCCAGCTTTTCGTGAAAGGCCGTCGCCACCGCGCCGCCCATGAGCACTGCCGGTCCCTCGCGCCCGGCGGACGCTCCGGAGCCAAGGGTAAGCGCGGTAATGACCGTGTTCAGCAGGCCGCCACGAAAAGATAAATGGCCGGGTGGGCCAGCGCGGGCCTCAATCACTTCAGCAACGCCCATACATCTGGCGCGGGGTAAAAATTCCATCCGTCGCCCAAATGCAATCAATAGGGCAACCAGAATGGAACCAATGACAGGGGCCAGAAATGTTCGCAGCGCACTACTATCGCGCAAGCCAGTGGCCATGGCATCCTGGCTGGTGCCAAAGAATATTTGTGTGAGAAAATCAATGCCCCAGATAAAACCCACCACCCCATAGCCGACCACCAGACCAATAAGAGCCGCAGCAATCCATAATCGCGGATTGGTAATACCGCGTGAGCGCTTTCGCACATGCCTCAACCAAAGCTGAAGCCGGGCTCGAATAGTGTATTTCATAGAATTGGGTATCTCATAGAGTGTATTTCATGGATTTAAACTATCGAAAATTGATAATGTCTATGCCCTTTCAGGCCTATCATCATTTGAGATGCGCCTAAAGGGGGCAGGCAGATTTAACCGCGCCAGCGGGGCAGGGTCAGACCCTGAATAGAGCGATCATGAAAATCATCACTGGATGGCCCTGAACGGTTCAAGACAAAAAGGGCGGCGGGTCGTCCGGCCCCGCTTGACAAGACTTGTGCGGTTTTGCTGACCAGACCAGAGTTTTCAATACCTCGGCGAAAATTTTGTTTGTGCAGGGGAAAGCCGATAATCGCTTCGACTGTGCGTTGCAGTTCAAACAGCGTAAATTGTCCCGGCATTAAATCAAAGATAATTGGACGATAGCGCAATTTTCCCCGCAAGCGTCCAATAGCGGTGGCCAGAATACGGCGATGGTCCGAGGCCATGGCTGTGCCCGTGAAGGGAAGAATATTGGCAAAAATAGTGGGAGGCTGCCTATGGCGGTCGCGCCAGTTTTCAGCGGCCAGACCGGCCTCATACATTAATTCATAGCGCTGCAAGACCCGCTCTTCTTCCCATGGATGGGGGGCTATGCCAAAGGCTCGATTAATCCGCGCCATGCGTGCTTGTTGTTGCGGCATGTTGTCTGCATCTTTTGCCCAAGCCTCAAGGGCTGGCAGAAATTTTGCCAATAAGGTTTTGGGATCGCCGCCAATCCAATCCTCCCACGGGAAAAACTCATACCAATCGCGCCAGGCAATATTGTCGCCATGGGGTTGTTCTGGCGAGGCGGTCAGACCGAGATAGCCAACCGAGACAATGCGATCGGAATCTTCGCCTTCCATCATCACCGCGCTCGGGCTTTCACGGCCTTCATCGCCAAAAGTATAAAGTTGCTCCACAAACCCCAGACTAAGGCTGGTTTGTTGTTTGACCAGATCGCGCAGACCCAGCTCAAAAGTGCGGTGCTTGTCGGGATCAAAGCGCCCATAGGGCAAAGCCCAGCCTTCTTGCCGTTTCACGCAGAGTGTTTTCGGAATGGCATTTTCAACCGCAGCCAGCACCGCATTAAGGCCGATGACGACTTGGGGGTGTTTGCGGCTTTCTGGTTTTCGGGTCACGGGAAGGGCGCGCTGCTTTTTGAAAAGGCGGCGCAAATCTCAGGCCGCAGGGGTGAAAGGAATTTCCCTTATCTGACCACAATTTGCCTGATTTGTGCAATCCATCTCGGCAATAGCGTCAATCATCGCCCCGTCGCGATTAAGAAAGTCATCGCCATTCATGACAAGGCTCAAACAGGGGTCTATGCCCGTCAGATGATTGCCCAGAATAGTCGCTTTTTCCTGCTCCGAGCCGGGGGCCGACAGGGCGCACATAATGATATAGGCCGCCGCCGGAGAGCGGCATTGTCCAAGCTGGCAATGGATTAAAAGCGGGCGCGACCAATTATGGTCTTTGGCAAAGGCGATCAAGCTATCAATATGTGCACTTGATTTTTTTGTACCGGAAATAGAAGGACACATGGCTTCGGCCATGGATAGAGCCAGTTTCAAATGGCGAATATCGTCTGGCAGCGCGGGCGCATCGCAGGTTTTATCCAAAATAGAAATGACGCTGGCCGGTGCGCGCTCGGCGACAATATCGGGAACTTTGTTTAGCGGGCAGACGATAATCATGGGTCTATTTGGGGCTTTAAAGGGTTAAAAAACAAGGCAATGCCCAAGCACAAAGCTGTCACAGATATTCACATTTGCGCCATCAATTCTCGAAAACGGCGCAAATATTGTTTTTGCGCAGCGCTGGTGGTCATGGTCGTTAAAGTGAGGGGACGTGGCAGGCGCGGAGCACCGAAAATCTTTGCCGCCTCTTTTTCGTCAAATCCAGCCAATTGCACAGCCTCATAATAGGCGCAGATACGGTCAGCGCGCTTGATGGTTTTGGCAATACTATCTGGTAATTCTGCGGGCAGGCCAAAGCGAATATGGATGGCGCGTTCAAGGCGATCTTCAACTTCTGTGTAGCGCCCGCCCAGCACAGCCTTAAATGGCGAGATGAGATCGCCAATGACATATTCCGAAGCATCATGAAGCAAAGCGGCAAGGCGCCATTTTACCGGCCAACCGGGTTTTTTAATCCCGCATAATTCTTCAACAATGAGCGAATGTTGGGCGACATTAAAAGATTGCGGGCCAATGGTTTGGCCATTCCAGCGGGCAACCCGAGCAAGCCCATGGGCGATATCATCAATCTCAATATCCATGGGCGAGGGGTCTAAAAGATCAAGACGCCGCCCGGAAAGCATACGCTGCCATGCGCGAGGGGCTTGGCCCTTTTTCTGATCCGCCACGGCCATTTTTAGGCGGCCTTTTTAACAATGACCGAACCAGCAGAATAACCGGCGCCAAAACCGGAAATGACCCCAAGCTCTCCCACTGCCATATCATCACGGTGCAAATGAAAGGCGATGATCGACCCCGCCGAAGAGGTATTGGCATAGGTGTCGAGAACAATAGGCGCTTCTTGCGGTGTCGGGTCGCGGCCAAGAATCTTGCGGGCAATAAACTGGTTCATGGCGAGATTGGCCTGATGCAGCCACATGCGTTTCAAATCGGTTCCGGCAAATCCATTATCTTTTAAATGATCAAGAATGAGCGAGGAGACCATGGGCACCACATCTTTGAACACTTTGCGCCCTTCCTGTTTGAACAGCTTGTCGGTATCGGGATCAGACAGATCAAGATCATCGCAGGGGAAGTTTAAAAACCCGAAATTATTGCGGATATTATTAGAGAACAGGGTTTTGAGGCGGGTATCAATGATTTGCCAGCTTTCCCCTGTGGCCGCGCCTTCATCAGCCTCCAAAATAGTGGCCGTTGCCACATCGCCAAAGATGAAATGGGCATCGCGATCACGAAAGTTCAAATGCGCCGAACAAATCTCCGGATTGATAGCGAGCACGCGGCGTGCGCCATTGCGAATTAGGCCGATAGCGTTTTCAATACCAAAGGCCGCCGAGGCGCAGGCGACATTCATATCAAAAGCAAAGCCATCAATGCCAAGGGCGCTTTGTATCTCCACCGCCATGGCCGGATAGGCGCGCTGCATATTGGAGGCGGCGCAAATGACCGCGTCAATATCTTTTGCCTGAAGCCCGGCTTTATCGAGCGCCTGATTGGCGGCTTTAACGCCCATCTCGGCCATGATGGAAAGTTCGTCATCGCTGCGCACGGGCAGGCGCGGGCGCATGCGGTCTATATCAAGAATACCTTTTTTATCGAGGACGAAGCGGGATTTTATCCCCGAGGCCTTTTCGATAAAGGCGCTGGAAGAATGATGTTTTGGCTCGGCTTTGGGGTTATCGCTATTCCACTGATCGACCCAGGCATTATAGCTGGCGACCAACTCGTCATTGGAAATGGATTGATCCGGGGTGAAAAGACCGGTGGCGATAATACGAACGGGGGTAGAGGGCATTTTCTTTCCTTATGGACGAGCTATAAAATATCTGGCGATATTGCGCCGCGCCAAGCGAAGGCGCAAGCGGTGTTTCACGGCAAAGAGGGCAAAATCACCCCATTTTGGCAATCTCTTTATGGCGCGGGCAATTGGTGAGATGATCATTGACCATGCCAACCGCCTGCATATAGGCATAAACGATGACGGGACCGCAATAATTGAACCCGCGTTTTTTTAAATCTTTGGATATTTGCTCGCTCAATGGCGTTTTGGCTTTCACATCCTGCATGCGTTTGAGATTGGTCTGGATCGGTTTGCCATCTACATAGGACCACATCCAGTTGGAAAATCCTTCGCCACTTTCCATCATATCAAGCCAGATTTGTGCGCCCTTAATCGTCGCTTCAATTTTGCCGCGATGGCGGATGATACCCGCATTGTTCAGCAGGCGATCAACATCCTTTTCGGTAAAGCGGGCAATTTTCTGCGGGTCGAACCCTTTAAAGGCTTTTTGAAAGTTTTCGCGTTTGTAAAGTATGGTCCGCCAAGAGAGGCCCGCCTGAAACCCGTCCAAGACCAGTTTTTCCCAAAGCGCCCGATCATCCTTTTCCGGTACCCCCCATTCTTCATCATGATAGCTGGCATAAAGGGCATCTTCGCGCGGTGCCCAAGGGCAAGGTTGCATTTTTTTTGAGGCAGCCATGGGAATTATTCCTTTAAATAAGAGGGCGGTAATAGAGTGACAGGATTATTCTCGCAAGTTAATTGCAAATTATCGGTTTTAGCAAGGCGATCAAGGCGGGTGAGACAAAGGCCCACCTTGCCATTGCTGCTTAAAATTTCACCAATGGTCACTGTGCCTGCTTTGACGCTGCCCATAGCGGGAAGATTATCGCCCTTTATGCCATAGGTGCGTTTGCGCATAGAGCCTTTGCGTTTCATGCGGCTGGCAACTTCCTGCCCGACAAAGCAACCCTTTTTATAGCTGACGCCATTAAGCGCATCCATATTGATATCTGTGGGGAAGATTTGTTCGGTGGAAAAATCGCGACCCATTATCGGCACCGCATGTTCATAAAGCCATTGGCTGTAATCATTTGCATCAACTGTCTGCCAGTTTTGCATGGCTTGTTTGAGGTTCTCTTTGCTCCCGATACCAATAAAGCCAAGAGCTGCAAGGCGCGGGTCTTGGGGCCATTGGCCATCACCATCGCCCCATGCGGCGGCAATTTTTATTCTGTCGCTTACATCTTCAAGGGTCACTTTCGCCCGCAGGCGATAAAGCATCAATCTTTGCAACAGGGTTTTGGCAATGTCTTCGGCGCAGGCAATCAGATAGGCCTTGCCATCAAAAGCGATAAAGAAATCGGCGATCAACTTGCCCTGCGGGGTCAGTAATCCGCTATAGGAGACCCCTCCAATTTCTAGCTTGCTGACATCCTGTGTCAGCAGGCCCTGCAGGAAATCCTCCGCTTCATCGCCACCAATGGCAATCACCGCTCTATCGGGCAAAAAACAGGTTTTCATTATTCTATTCATTTCCCGTCTGGTTGTGTAAGACATGTCTCATAGCGCCTATCTCCGCGCCACACCAATGGAAAAAACAGGACCCCTAATGGCTGAAACTTATGATCTGCTTCTAAAAAATGGCATTGTCGTCAATCATGATGGCGTGGGCGAACGCCATATCGGGGTGCGCGATGGCAAAATAGCCAATATTAATGCCTCGGCCGATGCCGCCGGGGGGCAGGTGATTGACTGCAAGGGCTTGCATATTTTGCCGGGGGTCATCGACAGTCAGGTGCATTTTCGCGAGCCCGGCGCCGAGCATAAGGAAGATTTGGAAACCGGTTCGCGCGCTGCGGTGTTGGGCGGGGTGACCGCTGTTTTTGAAATGCCCAATACCAGCCCGCTCACCACCAGCGCTGCAGCGATAGAGGACAAGCTGACCCGCGCCCATCACCGCATGTGGTGCGATCATGGCTTTTACATGGGGGCAACCCACGACAATGCCAAAGACATGGCTGAGCTGGAGCGCCAGCGCGGGGTGTGCGGGATTAAAATCTTCATGGGCGCATCGACCGGAGATTTGCTGATCGCCGATGATGCCGGGGTGCGCGAGGTCATGCGCCATGGGCGCCGCCGCATTGCCATTCATTCCGAAGACGAGGATATGCTGCGCGCCAATGCCGGGCTCGCCCGGGAGGGGGATTGGAGCTCGCACCCGGATGTGCGCTCGGCCGAGGCTGCGCTCAAATGCACCGAGCGGCTATTGCGCCTTGCCCGCGAGACTGGACGGCAGGTGCATGTCTTGCACATTTCCACTGCCGAAGAAGTGCCGCTTCTGGCTGCCAATAAAGATATCGCCACGGCAGAAATCACCCCACAGCATTTAACCCTTGAGGGTCCGGAAATTTATCAACGCCTCAAAGGTTTTGCCCAGATGAACCCGCCTTTGCGCGACCGTCACCATATTGACGGCTTATGGCAGGGGCTGGCCAGCGGCATATTTGATGTTTGTGGTTCTGACCATGCCCCCCATAGCCGCGAGGAAAAAGCCAAACCCTATCCGGCGTCACCTTCGGGCATGCCGGGGGTGCAGACGATTGTGCCGGTGATGCTGACCCATGTGCAAGATGGGCGCTTGTCTCTGGAGCGTTTTGTTGATCTGTTCTGTCACGGGCCAAACCGGATTTTTCAAATAGCTGGCAAAGGCCGCATGGCGGTGGGCTATGATGCGGACTTTACGATTATCGACATGAAGAAAACCCATACCATTCGCGACGAAGACATGGCCTCAAAATGCGGCTGGACACCCTTTGACGGCTTTACCGCCAAAGCCTGGCCCAAGGGCACGATCATTCGCGGGCAGCAGGTGATGTGGGAAGATGAGCTTGTGGGCAGTGCCATTGGCGAGCCGGTGCGATTTTTGGAAATTATGTAAGGGGTGAGTAGAGAGTAGGGAGCAGCGAATAGGAAACAAGAAATAAACTCATCCTTATCTGTAAACGCTGTGCTATAGGAATGGTGCTGGCGGAGGCCGTCTCATCCGTGGTGCCTGGACACCGTGTCTCAGCGAG
>WFQB01000093.1 GCA_015487305.1 Parvularculaceae bacterium
AGGGCCAGCGATTTTCCGCCTGCAAGGCCATCATCCGATTATCTTCCAGTAAAAGGGTCGCTGTCCATAAAACAGCCGACCCCACCAAAGCAAACCATGCCAGCAAGGCCAGCGGTTTTACATCCTTGGTGGATTTAACGAGTATCGCCCCAAAGGCCTCGGCAATGGCGCAGCCAAATGTCAAAGCAATACCCAGCAGAGGGGCAGCCCCCAAACTCGCCACTCCTTTTGCCGAGCCGATTAAAACAACTCCGGTCAAAGCCGCCATAAGGCCAGCAATCCGCCGCCAACCAATTTTTTCGTGCAAAAATATGACCGATAGAACCATCACAATCGGCACATAGGATTCAAGCACAATCGCCACTATAGAAGCATTGACCCGCGTGATTGCCAAAAACATGAAGGCATAATTCAAGCCCCCAAGACAGACCCCCGCCAGCAAAATCCTCAACATCTGTCCTTTATGGATACGCAAAAGCGGTGACAGGATAAGTGCCAATATGCTCATCCGCAGGGCCGCATAGAATAAAGGCGGCGCATCCTCCCCCACGGTCAGTTTCAAGACCACGAAGTGAAATCCCCAAACCAGACACATGGCCAGAAATGCCAGTAAAAAACGCAATTGCACGAGCTTTGATTTCCCTCTCAAGCCAGTTTAGCCAATCAAACAGATGTGACGAAAGGCCCAAGGCTATAGGCTTATTCAAATAGTTTGGAAAGCTTCTAAGGCTCGCGAAAGCGTGATAACCACTTCCTTGAAATATACCCTAGGGGGGTATATGTTTTTCGGGAGGGAAAATAATTCCATTCAAACTATGAAATCATGGCACTCTCGCCATCACTGGCCATTGAGAGGGCCAGCCGAAAAGGACAGTTCATCATGGCAGAAAACCAGCATCAAGGTCACGACCAGACCAAAGCCAATGCAGCAAAGGGCGGCGATCATTCCGGCAGCTTTCACGGCATAAAAGCCGATGCCCGCATCCTCACCATTACCGGCTGGCTGACCGGCGTTTATTTTCTCATCGAATTGGCGCTTGGGTTTTATTCCCAATCGGTGGCAGTGATCTCGGACGCGTTTCACACCTTCTCAGCCGTGGGCGGCATTTTAATCGCCTTTATCGCCAATAAGGTTTCCGCCCGTGCCGCCAATGACAAGGCCACCTTTGGCTTTAAGCGCGCAGAGATTACCGGCGCTTTGCTAAACGGCGTATTTCTCCTGCTAATGGCGTTTTATGTCATGTATATGGGCTATAACCGCCTTGGCAAAGAGTTTGAGCTACCCACGGGTATCATGCTTTTGGCAGCCCTTGGCGGTCTCATCACCGAATTTATTTCCTTCAAGCTGATTTATCAAAGCCAGAAAAACAATATCAATATGCAAGGGGCGTTCTGGCATATCATGCAAACCTTTGTCGGCTCCATTCTCATCATCATTGCCGCCGTGGTCATCTATTTTACTGGCTATAGCGATATAGATGCCATTCTTGGTATGGCTTTTGGCCTCGTCCTGTTCTGGGCGTCCTATAAAATCATCAAGGATGCTATGGATATTTTCATGCAGGTCGTGCCCAAAGATGTTGATATTGCAGCCGTGAAAAAAGCTTTAAACGATATTCCCGGCGTCAAAAGCGTGCGCCATGTTCACGCTTGGGTCTTAACCTCGAACCAGAATATTTTTACCGCCCATATTCAAATTGAAACTTTCGACAAGGCCGAAGAAATTTTGCGTCGCGCTGAAGATTTGCTGAAACAGGAGTTCAAATTCTATTTCTCAACCCTGCAATTAGAGCGCGAGCACCGGGATATGGGCGCAGAAGATCTGGATGCGACTTAAGCGCCTTTGCCAATAAATTTCCGGCCAATCCACCAATAGCCAAGGCCCGGCAAGATCAGCCATTGCAAAAAAGGCGATAGTCCCGTGCCAAAGACAGGAATAGTCGGCATGGCTGATGTATAAGCCCAGGATTGGCGAATCTCGGTGTTTAAATATTCACTAAAAATCGTATAGCTAACGCCAAACAACATAGCGAGATAAACCGTTCTTTTGAAAGCCAGCATTGAGGACAGCCAAGATTCGCGCCGCCCGGTTATCAACAAAGCGATAATTAAAGAAGAAAACGCAATAATCCCATCCCCAAGCGTGCAGTGAAGACCATAGAGAATAATCTGCGTCTTGGTCCCTTCCTCCCATAATGTGTAAAGCGGCATATGGGCAAATTCCCAGACGAGATTACCAACCAGCATCAACCCCGTATATATACCAATCGCCAAAAGCGACGACTTTGAAACATCAAAAAGAGATGGGAATTTGGGGGCGGACATAAGGCATATCTCC
>WFQB01000094.1 GCA_015487305.1 Parvularculaceae bacterium
AGATGTGTATAAGAGACAGATATAGAGGCGCTTGAGGGGCATGTGTCACGGGTTCCGGCGGTTAAGGGTGGGGTTGTTTCCACATGGGCGCAATTTACAATTGAAGTGCCGGACCCGATTGATTTTGCAGCAAAATTAAAAGAAGCAGGTGTGCCCACAGCACGCTATTATCCAAAACCGGTTCATATGCAGTCTGCTTATTCGCATTATCCGGTAGAGGGCAATGGGCTCGGCAATACTATGCTATGTATAGATCACATTATCAGCCTTCCTATGCACCCATATCTTGATGTGGAAACACAGGATAATATCATTGAAGTGGCAAAATCGGCGCTAGCGTAAATGTTTTAGAATTACTATCGGGGGCCTGTTTAAGGCGTAATAAGATTATGAGCGTTACTAAAGAATTTCTTCAAAAAATAAAAGATGGCCAGCTTGTCGTTGGTGTTATTGGATTGGGATATGTTGGCTTGCCTTTGGCGGAGGCGTTTGCAGCACAAAATGTTAAAGTGCTTGGATATGATATTAGCCAAAACCGTGTCGATGAGCTGAATGCCGGTAAATCCGGCATGCGACACATTGCGGACAGCAAGGTCGCAAAAATGCTGCAGCAGGGATTATTTCGCGCCACTACAAATGTTGCAGATTTACGAGAAGCAGATGCATTGTTGATTGCAGTGCCAACGCCCCTCGATAAATATCATCGTCCTGATTTGTCTTATGTGATCAGCACTTGTGAAACGATTAAGGATCATTTGCGCCGCGGGCAGTTGGTGGTGCTGGAATCCACAACCTATCCCGGAACAACCCGGGAAGTGATGCAACCGATTTTGGAAAAAAGCGGCCTGATTGCAGGTGAAGACTTTAATCTGGCTTATTCGCCAGAACGCGAAGACCCCGGCAATCCTGATTTTGAGACGGCCACCATCCCAAAAGTCATTGGCGCCGATAATGAAGGCGGCCGAGCCATGGCAAAGGCCGTCTATGATAAAATTGTAAAAACGGTCATCGTTTCGAATGCGCGCACAGCAGAAGCGACCAAGCTGGTTGAAAATATTTATCGTTGGATAAATATTGCTGCGGTCAATGAAATGAAAATCATTTTCGAGAAAATGGATATTGATATCTGGGAAGTCATTGACGCTGCCAAAACCAAACCTTTTGGGTTTCATGCCTTCTATCCGGGACCGGGTGTTGGTGGGCATTGCATCCGGATTGATCCTTATTATTTGACATGGAAGGCGCGTGAGCACGGCTTGGCTACACATTTCATTGAGCTTGCGGGCGAAGTGAATACCAAAATGCCACGCCGAATCATTTCGCGCCTTTTGGAGGAAATGTCATTGCGCCACCAAAAAGCCTTGGGGGGATCAAAGGTTTTATTATGTGGACTGGCCTATAAGAAAAACATTGACGACATGCGCGAAAGCCCGTCTCTGGAGCTCATTCATATTCTTAAAGAACATGGGGCGCATGTTTCCTATTACGATCCCTGGATTCCTCAAATTCCTGTAACGCGAGAACATCCTGAATTGGCCGGTATGGAATCTATTGAATGGACAGATGCCGCCTTAAAAAAGTTCGACGCCGTGGTAATCGCTACTGACCACAGTAATGTGGCTTATGAGGATTTATGTAAGCAGATACCACTTATTATTGATACGCGAAATACTTTGCGCGATCACCATGAAAAATATGGCGACAAAATTGTCAAGGCATGACCAATCTGTTGCGGTTTCTGGAGCATTTCGGGTTTTGGTGCCAAATAAGACCGGGCTCTAGGTCTTTGTTTTGTCGCCCCTGAGCTAGTCGAGAGGCCGACCCGCTGCGCCTGCGCTTACGCGGCGAGAGGGATAACCGGTGTCCGCTCGACTTTGGAAACAGCCTAAAGATTCGATCTTTGTCAGAGAGTGGCCGAACTTTTTTCAGCAATATATCTATTCGGCTGCAGTGCTATGGGCACCTTGCTTGCTGGTGCAATTTTGACAAATACCTTTCATCTCAAGGCGGGCCTCGCGCATTTGGAAACCCGTGGCGCGAACAACACCAAGAATTTTGTCTTCCACCTGTGGGGCTTCGCGCAATTCCGGAGAGATTTCCTGCACCATGCCGCATTCGGAACAGACAAGGAAAGATTGCACTTGATGGGGGTGATCATGGCTGCATAATACAAAAGCGTTCAAGGCGTCGAGTTTATGAACAATGCCTTTTTCTTCCAGACCTTCAAGGGCGCGATAGACGGTCATTGGTGCGCGCACCCCATGGCTTTTTAGCACATCAAGAACATCATAAGCCTTCATGGGGCCTTCGCTTTCTTTTAAAGCCTCAAAAACCAGAAGCTCATTCTTGGTCAAAGTAGAAAGATCAATATTGTCATGGGCCATGTGTGCCTCCCTTAGTTGAGGCCTTTCATGCCCCGCAGCAGGGTCATGTTATATCAATGTTATATCATAATCCAGTAAATTCAACCTATTGGGGAAAAATCCCATCAAGGTGATTTTGTTCATGAAATTCAAAGGGGTGGGCAGTTGTCAGACGCTTTGTGATACGGAATCCAGAGGCTTTAGGTTTGTGAAAAACCGTTTTCGTGCCCAATCATAGATCTCCCGGTCGGGGGCGACGAGAAGTTTGATTCGCGCTTTTTGGGCGTCATTAAGCTGCAAAGCCTGTTTGCGGTTTTTTTCTGTAGGATTATGCAGACCAATAGAGATTTGGTTTCCGGTAAGGCAGGTCAGATCATCAGCAAAATCATCCATGGCATCAACAAAGCCGACCACCGCCATTTTTTCCAAAGCCTTCTGGCTGGCCTCAATGGCTGCGCGGGTTGAAAAATCATCATTCATGGCAAGGCCGGAAAAATATTTCGCATAAAGCGCGCCCATAGTGACAGCGCGCGGACGCGCCAGAAACGCGTCAATATCTTCATTGATTGCCCCATGGCCGCCGCCGCCATTTAAATTATAAGCAAGGTGAGAATGGAAGCGTTGTTCCGGGTCGCGCAAGACAGTGACAAAATCATAAGCCTCGCTATAGGAGGCGAGAGTATTGACCCCCAAGGGCGCGTGGCCGGTGATACATTTAACACCCTTGGCCAGATAATAATGCAATAGATTGCGGCGCATCTCGCTGGCCTTTTGCAAAATAGCATGGCGATTGTCGTCATCAGGAGAAACCCCAACCTCTTTAGCGGCGGCACTGAAGCTGGCTTCTGAATCGATCAATTTGCGCGACAGGCGATATTTACTGCGCAGCGCCCGCTCTACGGAACTGCCGGCACATTTGGGCACATGGACATAGACAATGCCGCGCTCATAGAGCCGATCGGCCAAGCGCTTTGGTGCATCTCCATTTTTTAAATCCCGCAAAGTGTCGCGCAACATGATCGGCCTTCAGGCTTTTGGTTAATGATTTTTGAACATCAGCAGGCCTATTATAGGGCAGATTTCATTTCAGGGTTGTTAAATCATGACCAACACCCGTTCCGATAGGGGAAAAAACCGTATTTCCCGCTTTTTTGCTGGCCTTTTTGGGGGCGGCAAGCCGGGCGAAGAGGAGAAAGGCGCTTTGCGGCGTCTCGCTTTGTGGCGCTCTATCGGGGTTTTGGGGGTGCGCCTTGGG
>WFQB01000095.1 GCA_015487305.1 Parvularculaceae bacterium
CGCTTTGCGCCATCGACAAAGCCAAGATTTTGCAACTCCTTTGGCCATTGGGTGGTGACAATCTTGATGAATTGCAGAGCGATTTTGCCGTGATCAGGCAGGTCCTCCGGAAGAATGGCGTCAATTTTGTCGGCATTTATTTCTTCTGCATGGAGCGCGTCCATGAGCCCGCCTAAAGCATCGGCGGCTGCTAGGCAGCTATGCCATGCAGGGCTTGTGTCTTCCGGGTTTATTTTGCTGTAAAATTCACGGGCGAGACGCGCCAGCCAAAACCGCCGTCGCAAGGGTGATATGGCTTGGGGGATGGTTTGACCATAAGGGTCATCGCCCGGTAAAATATTTTCAAGATCAAGGCTGTCTTCTTCGTCAATATCCCCAAGCACTTTCAAACGCGGCAATAATAGGGGAGTGTCTCTATGGCTTAGAAAGTTTTTTCTTAACTCTCTGTGCGCACGGCGGGTGGGGAGAAAAATTGTTAGCCTGCTAAGGGCGAGAAGATCATCTTTATAGCGCTCCAATAGGGTGGCGGAGAGGGATTTTAGGAAATCAGCCCCGGCCGGCATGGTATAGATGGCGGCTGGTTGGGGTGTTGTGAGATCGTCAAGGGGGGATTTTTTATCAACCATTGCGCTGCTCGACAGGAATATTTTCCAATTCTTTTTGGGCAAGCTTCAAGCCTTGCGGGTCGCCCACATGCATCCACTTGCCGTCATGAACAAGGCCATAGGCGCGGGATTTTGCCATGGCGGCCTGCCAGAAGGTTTTGGCGGAAAAGGGCGTATTGGCTGGGCCGTGAAGCAGGCGCGGGTGGAGGATTTGATAGCCGGTATAGATATAAAGCGGGGCGTCCTCGGGGCTGTCATCGCGCCATTGCAGTGGTCCAAATATATCGCCCGCGCTTAGGCTAAAATCGCCGCGCCCGTCATAGCCGCTGGCAGAATTGAGCGGGCAAAGCAGCAAAGCTGCGTCCATTTTTTCCGGATCGAAAAATTCCTGCAAACGGGTAAGCGCATTTTTGTTTTTAGAGTTTTGCAAAATAGCATCGGTGTTGCAGCAATAAAACGGGTCATTACCAATGAGCGGGGCGGCTTTGAGCAACCCGCCGCCGGTTTCGAGTAATTGTTGGCGCTCATCAGAAATAATGATTTTTGGATTTTTGCGTTTGGCGCAATGGGCTTCGATTTGGTCGGCGAGATAATGGACATTGACGATTGTTTCGCGCACTCCGGCATGTTCGAGCTGGTCCAATGTGTAATCCATCAGTGCCTTGCCCGCGACCTCTATAAGCGGTTTGGGCGTGTTATCAGTGAAAGGGCGCATACGGGTGCCAAGCCCGGCGGCCAATATCATGGCGGTGTTTATTCTTGTGCGACAATTATGCATGAAAGTCCAATTCTGCTGCGTGTGCGGCAAACCAGTTTTTTACCGGGGCAAGGCTTGGGTGGCGTAAATTATTTTTAAAATGGGCACCGACCCGTGGCACCAGATATTCATAAGCCGGCTTTTTATCGCGACGGACAAGGCGGGCAAAAATGCCGAGAATTTTGGCATTGCGTTGACCGCCGAGAATGACGTAATCGCAGGCAAAACTTTCAGGGTCAAAAACAGGCAGATGTTTTTGTGCGAGGGTTTGATAATGGGCAAGGGCATGGCGGGTGAGCGCGGGGGCAATATCGCGCCTTGCATCTTCCAAGAGAGAGACCATGTCATAGGCGGGATGGCCATAAAGGGCGTCTTGAAAATCAATCAGGCCGATTTGTTGTAAGCCTTGCTCTTGCGGTAGCCATAAAAGATTTTCTGCATGGGCATCACGCAAGGTTAAAGTGGATGGGGGGGATAGTTTTGTAAAGACTTCCTGCCATGCTTGGTGCCAGTCTTGTAAAGCATCAGTATTTGGTTTTTTGTCAGGGTTGTGCCAATCGAGAAACCATTGCGGCAAAAGATCTACTTCGGTCATGAGCGCGAGATTGTCATAATCAAGAAGCGTGTAATCTTCAACATGGTCGGGGCTGGTGAAATATTGGTGGATATGCAGCAGTACTTCTATGGCCTTTTCATAAAGCAATTTTTCATCGGCGCCCCTCTCTATGGCCTTGGCATAAAGACCATTGCCAAGATCGGACATGAGAGCAAAACCTTCTGTTTCATCGGCGGCGTAAATTTCCGGCGCGTTAAGGCCCGCTTTGCGCAAGGCTTTGGCAAGAGCGATGAAGGCGTGCAGATTGGGACCGGCAAGGCGGGCGCTGGCATTATAGCCAAGGGCAAGGCGCTGCTTGGGGTCTGCCTTTGGTGGGCAGGGGGCCGCTTCGGCTTTGGGCGGTGCGTCCATTAAAATTGCCGTGCGGCCATCATCGCGGATAAAGCGGGTATAGGCCCGCGAAGAGGCGTCTCCGGCAAGGGCTTGCGCTTTTGCATCTTGCCATCCGGCCTTTTTGATGAAATTTTCTTTGGCCTGTTGGCGGTCCATCTGCTTATCCGTTTTTTTTAATATTATAGGAAATCTTGAAGGCGCCTAGGCCAATCTGATCGGGGGATGAATTGGGCTATGCGCAGCTCGGCCTCGAAGGTGGCTGGTTGGGGCGAATGTTTGGATTGCGATGGCTGAGGGGCTGGGTTGAATTTTATTTCCAAGGCATTTGCAGGCAGATATTTGGTGGCTTTTTCCGGCCATTCTATGAGGCATATATTCTCGAGCGCATCTTCAAAGCCCAATTCCCAGATCTCTTCCGGGGCCTTCAGGCGGTAAAAGTCAAAATGCCAGATCGGCGGGTTGCTGTCATAATATTGGGCAAGGGCAAAGCTTGGGGAGGGGATATCCTGGTTTGTGCCAAGGGCGGCTTGGATGAGGCCGCGGGCAAAACAGGTTTTGCCCATGCCAAGATTGCCGGATAGCAAAATACAATCGCCAGCGCGCAGCAATGGCCATAGCTTTGCCCCGAGGCTTTGGGTCGCCTGTTCGTTAGCCAGGGAAATGTCAACTGGGGTAGGTGGTTGGTGCATAAGGCCTTTTCTTGGTTTCCCCGCTAATTCCATGGCTATTTCTTAAGGGAGTTTTGAGGCTTTTCACAGGGCTTTTACGGGATGGGATAAGGGCGTTTTATAATAATCGCATTGACCTTACCGCTTTGGGCCCTTACATGGCCTGTTCAACTTTGATCGCTCGAGATTTAACAACAGGCAGTATTTGATGGTTAAAATCACCTATATCGAACATGACGGGACGCCCCATGAGATTGAGGCCGAAGAAGGCCAAAGCGTGATGGAAGCCGCTATTCAAAATATGGTGCCCGGTATTGATGCCGATTGCGGGGGGGCCTGTGCTTGCGCCACTTGCCATGTCTATGTGGAAGCGGCTTGGCAGGAAAAAACCGGCAAATCTGAAAGCATGGAGGAGTCTATGCTCGATTTTGCCCAAGAAAAGCAGGAAAACTCGCGATTATCATGTCAGATCAAAGTGACCAAAGAGCTTGATGGGCTGGTGGTGCGCCTGCCGGAATTTCAGGGCTAATCCTCTATTTTGAACTTGATGATGGTTTGATTGGCTTTGCTTTTTATGGCTATGGCCAAGAAGGAACAAAGGAGGAACATTTGTGTTTGTGAGAAATGCACGGTGAAACTTTGTCTTGTTGGATTTTGTTTAGACTGATTGGCGATAGCTAAGGCTGTCCTACGACTGGTTTGGTTTTTATTTTTCACGATGAAATTTTTCCGATAGGGGGTTTGCCATTGGATGAAAAACGAATCCTTGTTCATAGCTTTGGGTGTTGGTGAAAGTTGCCATTTGCAGAAACTGTAATCAGCGCAGTTATGCGTAAAACTATTACGCTAAGATTGATATGTAATGCCGCCCTTAGATTGTATGTTTTGCAACAATCATGAGTGATTTTTTTTGCAAGCAATTTTTTTTTTAAAAAGTCGCATTACAAGTGCAAAAGACCCCTTGCGCAAGCGCAACAAAAATGACTACACAAAGAGCGGCGGTGCTTGCGGTGCAATTTATTGCGTCGGAAGTTCTCTCTCTCCCCCGATACTGAGCTTCCTTTGTGAGCGCCGCCACCTGAATATTTTTTCAAAAATTTTCCAATCCAAATTACTTTGAAAGTCAGGGGTCGATTTTTGGTTTTGAAATGGCTCTTACCCTTGTGGGCCTGTATAGTATTTGCTGATTTGCCTTTGGCGAAAAAACATGGAAAACCCTTGTCTGGGTTACAGGTCTGGGGCGATTTTCCCTTTTGCCGCAAGTGAGTGATGTGATGAAATTTCCACGAATTTTTTTACTATTTTTGATTTTTGTGCTGGGGCTTGGCGGTTGTAGCAAGGGGGATGATCCGTTGCGCCATCGTGATGTGATTGAACTATCCGATGCTTTTGCTTTTAACTTTACGCTGACCGATCATTTCGGGCAGGCGCGCATAGCGGAAGATTTTACCGGAAAAACGGTTTTTGTTTATTATGGTTTTGCCAGTTGTCCCGATGTTTGCCCTGCGGCTTTGGCGGTGATGTCGGCGAGCCTCGACAAGATGGGGGGCAAGGCAGACAAGGTGCAGGCGCTTTTTATAACTGTCGATCCGGAGCGCGATACGGTTCAGCTTTTGCGTGACCATCTGGCTTGGGATGAGCGCATTTTGGGCCTGACCGGCACGAAAGAGCAGACCGAAGCGGCGCGCAAAGCCATGAAGGTTTACGCAAAAAAAGTGCCCCTGCCGGATTCGGCCATTGGCTATACCATGGACCATCAAAGCATGTTTTATGTGATTGATCCGCAAGGGCGGGCGCTTTATGCCCTGACGGATAGTATGCCGCCTCGGGATATTGCCGCGGTTTTACGCGAAGTTACTGAAAAATAAGGGTAAAATGTCTTTTTTCGCGGGTTGAGCTTTTGTGCGCTGCGGTATAGACTGAGCCGTTATGGAATGCCCAGAACTTCGTATATGCGTAACCGGACACCCTTTGCGGGTCCAAATTTGCGCATCCAAACCGGATGGCAGGTTAAATGCTCTACTCTCTTTATGAATGGAACCAGATGGCGCTCGCCCCTTGGCGGATTTCCGCTGCGCATGGTGCGCAAATACTGCGTTCACCGCTCAACCCTTTTCACGAATTTTTACCGGCTAAAATTTCTGCGGCCAGTATGGAAATGTTTGAGGCGCTGACCCGAAACTATCCGCGCCCAGAATGGAATTTGCCAAATTTTGAAATTGGGGCGCAAAAGGTTCCGGTTGAAATTGAAACCATTTGTAACAAGCCTTTTGGGAAATTATTGCATTTTGCCCGTGACCCGAAGGCTTTGGCTAAAGCCCGTGGGCGCAATGGCGGGCCAGATCCGCGGGTTTTAATTGTTGCGCCCATGTCCGGGCATTATGTGACCTTGCTCAAGAAAACCGTTTTAGCATTACTGCCGGATCATGAGGTTTATATTACCGATTGGGCTGATGCTCGCGAAGTGCCGCTGAGTGAAGGGCGGTTTTGATCTCAATAGTTTTACCGATTATGTGATTGAGTTCACCCATATGGTTGGGCCCAAGGCGCATATTCTGGCCGTGTGTCAGCCGGGGCCTTCGGTTTTGGCAGCGGTGTCTTATATGGCCGCCCATGATGATCCGGCCTTGCCTGCCTCTATGACTTTTATGGGCTCGCCGATTGATGCGCGCAAATCACCAACCGTGACCAATCGCCTGGCAGAAAAACAACCCTTTGAATGGTTTGCGCAAAATATGATTTACACCGTGCCGCCGCCCCATCGCGGGGTTTTGCGCCGGGTCTATCC
>WFQB01000096.1 GCA_015487305.1 Parvularculaceae bacterium
ATGGTATATCGTTCACGCTTATTCGAATTTCGAAAAGAAAGTCGCTGATGCGATAACACAAGCCGCCAAGGATAAGGGTCTTGAGGACATGATCGAAGAGATCATGGTGCCCACAGAAAATGTCACAGAAATCCGCCGCGGTCGCAAGGTTGAAACCGAACGACGGTTCTTTCCGGGCTATGTGCTGGTGAAAATGGTGCTGACAGACCAGACCTATCATTTGATCAATGAAGTGCCCAAAGTGACCGGCTTTCTGGGCACCGGCAAAAAACCTCTACCGGTCAGCCAAAAAGAAGTTGATCGCATTATTGGTGTTATTGACGAGACAGTGGAACGTCCACGGCCAACGGTTCTTTACGAAATTGGCGAAACCGTTCGGGTCATCGATGGGCCTTTTGCCTCCTTTTCGGGCATTGTTGAAGATGTCGATATGGACGCAGCGCGGGTTAAGGTGGCGGTATCCATTTTTGGTCGGGCAACGCCTGTTGAGCTAGAATTTGGTCAGGTTGAAAAGGGCGCTTAAAAAAGGGCGCTTAAATACGTGCTTTTGAGCATGTAAATTAACCGTGATTTGTCTAACCTCACCATTTTGTAAGGTTGCAGGACGGTTTGACCTCGCCTAGACTACCAATATTCCGGTCTTTTCCGGAATGGAACGGGGCACCCGGTTCTCTCTCTCTCTCCCCCTTTGAATAGGGTGCCCCGCTTTCCTTTTTCCCGTTTTTCCCTGACTTAGCCTCGAAATGCCTGCTTTGGGTATTTCGATTTTTACCCCTTGCGCGGGGCGCATTTTGCTCCTAAAAGCCGACAAATTCACCCGTGGGAGGCAAAGGCAAAGACCAGCCTTTAACCAGACCACGACCCTTCAACGGCCAGAGGATCCGCAAGACGCATGTCAGCGGCTAATCGGCTAAAACCTTAGAAGGTTTATCATGGCTAAAAAACTACAAGGCTATCTGAAACTACAGGTACCAGCTGGTGCCGCCAATCCGTCGCCGCCTATCGGCCCGG
This sequence comes from Parvularculaceae bacterium, assembly GCA_015487305.1. Taxonomy (GTDB): domain Bacteria; phylum Pseudomonadota; class Alphaproteobacteria; order Caulobacterales; family Parvularculaceae; genus S012-90. The sequence continues at coordinate 1,012 of WFQB01000096.1, forward strand.
CGCTTGGTCAACGTGGTGTCAATATTATGGAATTTTGCAAAGCGTTTAACGCCGCTACGCAAGAGATGGAAAAAGGGATGCCAATCCCGACCGTCCTGACCATTTACACCGACAAATCTTTCACCTTTGAAATGAAAACGCCGCCGGCTTCTTATTATTTGAAGCGCGCTGCGAAGCTTAAAAAAGGTGGCGCAACGCCAGGGCGTGAAAGCGCTGGTACGGTAACAAAGGCACAATGCCGCGAGATTGCCGAAGCAAAATTCAAGGATCTGAACGCCCATGATCTCGACGCAGCAACAAAAATCATCGAGGGCTCTGCCCGTGCGATGGGTCTGACAGTGGAGGCTTAAATCATGGCACTTGGAAAGAGAATGAAGGCTATCAACGAAAAAGTTGATCGGAGCAAACAGCACAGCGTTAGTGATGCGGTAAAAACCGTCAAAGAAAACGCCACGGCAAAATTTGATGAAACCATCGAAATTGCCATGAATTTGGGTGTTGACCCTCGCCATTCGGACCAGATGGTGCGCGGCGTTGTCAATCTGCCAAATGGCACCGGGAAATCCGTCCGGGTTGCAGTATTTGCCCGGGACGATAAAGCCGAAGCGGCCAAAGCCGCCGGGGCTGAACTGGTCGGCGCGGAAGATTTGATGGAGGCTATTCAAAAAGGCGAAAGCAATTTTGACCGGGTTATCGCAACACCAGATATGATGCCACTGGTTGGCCGTTTGGGCAAAGTGCTTGGCCCGCGCGGTCTGATGCCAAATCCAAAAGTGGGCACCGTTACCCCTGATGTAACCAAGGCCGTTAAAGATGCCAAAGGCGGCGCAGTGCAGTTCCGGGTTGAAAAAGCCGGTATCGTCCATGCTGGTATTGGCAAGGCAAGCTTTGATGAAAAAGCGCTCGAAGAAAATGTCCGCGCCTTTGTGGCGGCGGTGAATAAAGCCAAGCCAACAGGCGCCAAGGGCACATTCATCAAGAAAATCGGCCTTAGCTCAACCATGGGTCCGGGCGTTAGCGTTGATACCAATGATGCCTTAAGCAGCTAAATTCACGCTAGCGGGCAAATCGCGCCCTAGTGATAAGAAATGAAACCCCGCGCCAGAGACGGTGCGGGGTTTTTTATTCAGGGAATAAGCATCCTATATAAACACTAAAAATATGCTTCAAAAACACTCTAATAGTGTAAACTATCATTTTCCCTGAAAGCTTGTTAAAAATGATCGCAGTAATCCTCAGTTAAACAATGTGCCTGGGGGGCAGCGCTGTGAAATGGTTCAAATATTTCTGTGTAGCGGGTTTAGCTCTTTTGGTTTCGCCAAACGTCTATGGCTATGGTGGTGAGGATATGCTGCGGGGCAAACCCTGGCATCATCGCGATATCAGTGATCGTGCTTTGGCGGGTGATGATTTTTACAAACCCGATGTGAAATTTGCAGGCGGCGCCAGATCAATTTCCTGGCATGCTGATTTCATTGATAGCTACCTTTATAACCCATTGTTCTGGGGGCAGGGAATTTTTGAAAGTTCAGCCAAAGACAGAACCAAAGCGGCTTTGGTAGGGTTTAAGGATCTGGCAAAGCTGCATTTTGATGACACGTTTTCAAATGCCGGTATTCAGGGCAATTGGGAGCGCTATGCAGCGGGCACGTTAGCTGGTCTTTATTGGGCGTCTGAACAAGGGCCTGATGGCGATGTTGCGGCGGGTCATCATATTCTGGGTGTTTCGTTTCACGCGGTTCAGGATTTTTATTCGCATTCAAACTGGGAGACGAATACCGACAATAGATGCAAGACATATTTCCAAACCCCCAAATCTGTCCGCAATCAACTTTATTTATATTCCGGCGCGTATGAGAAGGCTTTGTCCGGCGCGCCGGCGCATCATGGGGGCTATTCGCTGTCATGCTCACTCTTGCGCGGTGAGAAACTGGACCCGTTTGTCAGTACGCTTTGTGCGGGGTTTTCTCCCCTGCAAAATACTGGCATGTGTCAGAAATGGCGTGGTTGTCAGGGGGCTGTTTCTGTTGGTGTCAGTGCTGCCAATTTTAGCAATAACTCCATGGTTTATTTAAATCCACCGGGTATTGCGCTGGATAACACATGGCTATCACGGGTTCAGGCTCCCAATCGCGGGCTGACCAATAAAAGCGGTGCGTTTTTGCCCATGCGTGATGGGCTTCATTTTCCAGCCGAGCGTTGTGAGGAGATTATTGCGTCAGAGCTTGGCAATGTTTGCCTTCTGGATGCGGATCAAGTTTTTGCCGGTGGCAAAGATGTTGCAATTCGGGCTTCAATGGAATGGGCCGAATGGCTTGAAGAAGCGATGATTGCCATGGGCAAGGGCGCTTATTGGCAACGGTTAAAATCTGAAGGCTCAAGCCCGCCGCAGCGTTACGCCCAGTTCGAGGACTTCTCCAAACTTCCCTATCAGTTTCTGGCCGCAGGGCCCTATCCCACGGCCAACCCGTCAAATCCGAACCAGCAGGCGGCAGGGTCGTCAAATGGCTGGTATTTGCGTCTGCGGATTAAAACCGCAACAAACCTTGGTGCAGGCACGGATTCAAATATTTATGCGCGGGTTACCGTCAATGGCAGAACTCAGGACATTCTGCTTGATTACCTGCCCACAAGCGAAAAGACCGGCCGCGTGACCAACCGCCTTCTGGTTTATAATGATTTTGAAGCCGGTGACGATGATGCCTATACGATCGGGCCTTTTGCGCAGAAGCCTGAGGCGCTTGCCCTTTATAATGATTCAACTGGTGCCGGGGACTTGCTGGATGCTTTGGCGGAAGATTTTACCAATAGCGTGGATGAAGCGATTACCGATGCGGGTCGGTTTTTAAAATCATTTATCGGGGGTAATGCAGATTTTGTAGGGTCCGATAACGTTAATTACACCATGGCCACTTTAGTGCAGAAATTTGGCCGAGGATCAAGTTTTGAAGACAGGTTGGCGGTTCGTGGGGGAAGCGAAGGTGATCATGATGTCTTTTTCAAGGTCCGTGATGTGCCGGGAAAGCTTTCACAACAGGAGCGACGGGATGGTTGGCGCGCTGTAGAGATCAGGCTCGACAGATTGAAAACCATCAACGAAAGCGATGTTGATCGTGGCTCCAATTCCGATGAGCCGTTTGTGATCTTTCATATCGCTCCCCTAAACGGGCGCAGTGACGCCAGCTATACTTATTTATCGCCTGCTTTTGAAGATATGGATGATGGTGAAACAGCAGCCTTTCCCACGGGCCGCCGAGGGGCTGTTTTTACAGCCAAAATTCCCCCCGAAGGGGTTATCGTTATCAGCACGGCAATTTATGAGAGCGATGATGAGACTATGAGCGATCGGCGCAGCCTGCGCGATGGTTTTATCACCGGACTGGATGAAGAAACCCGCAGACCGGCGGCTGAGTTTGGTGATGCCCTTGGTCGCGCTATAGCCGCAGATTGGGATGTCGATAGCATTGAGGTTTTTGCGTTTGAGCGCGGCGCCTACCCCCATGCGGGAACGGTCCTTACAAAGCGCAGGGTGGGGGAAGTGGAGGGCGATGAGGTCAGCCAAACCTGGACACTCGATTGGTCCAGACAAAAAGCTCTTATTGGCCCGGGCGTAACCCCGATATTGTCATGGCAGGGTGATCCCCCTTCAGGGCGCGAAGTTCTGGAAGGCGTCTGGCATTCGAATCAATATACCTGCGGCGTGGAGCAAGCTTATCAGTCGGTTGAGATAACGGCTTCCGGTGAAGCGGGGAACACAATTTCTGCCATCAAAACGCAGGCAGATGGAGATGAATGTGTGGGAGCTGGCGTCGAAACATTTCGCGGGGAATTTGCCGATGGAAAGCTAACAGGTGAGCGTTATATCGTGCCGCCGCCCTATGATCGCCCTCTAGAAATGAGCGATCCCCCGGGTCCACTTGATGTGCGCCCCAATTATGCGGATGCGAATATCCATCCGCAAATTGGGTTAGAGGGAAATTGGCTCATTCAATGGATTGGTTCGGATTCGCCTCCTGCTTTTGCCACCCTCAACAAAGGGGGTGGATGGGGCTGCGTGGATTTCCCCAATGGTGGGTGTTGGTATCAATTTACACGAGACGAAAAGGCACCCTGGATCGTTTCTGCTTGGCGCACAGATGACAAAAGTACTGGCAGTGAAGAGGTCACCCTTAATCCCGATGGCAGTATGACGGTAGAATGGAACTATTATCAGCTCGGCCATTGGGGCGGTAAATCATCTTTGAGCACGGCGAGTGATCAGGCCATTGCTGGCAGTTGGGAATATGGCGAGAAGGGGGGCGGGGAAATCTGGACGCGTATTAAGGGACAGGTGACTCATCTAGGCCAGTCGACGGAGTCTGGCGAAATATTAAAACCTCTCGGCGACCCCGTGACCCTAACCACACAATATATTGGCCATGGATATTATATGCGTGGCAATCGGGCGACCATCTATTTGAGACTTTTTGGCGAGAATTTGTGGGGCCTGCATCGCATATTCATACCGAAAGTGAGTGATCTGGAAATAGGCAGGATAAATTACATCTGTGCGCCGGGGCAACATAGCGTCCATTCCGATTGGAAAACCTGCATGAGCCAAGGGGGAGTCAAAGGCATTCAGCTTTCCTTAAATGTCTGGCCACAAGCGGTGAGTGGGGAGCATATTATCTATTTTGATGATCAAGAAATTCCTTTCACTTTGAAGGTTATCAACGAGCCGCAGCGCTATCCCGAATGGCAGAAGATGACAATGGAGATGCAAAGTTGTTCGGTGTTGCAGGAGGTCAACCGGCCCTATGAAGAACATCCCTTTCGGTTGATCCGGCAGGATTTCCGCAGGCAATAGCGGCGCGCGTTATAAATTCAATTCCGAGACATCGCGATAGTCGCCGAGCTTGCCTTTTATGAAGGTGTTGAAGGCGATGGAATAGCGTTTCTGGTTGGACATATTGGGCTCTACATAATGTTGTAGGCTTGAGGAGAACAGGATCAAATCGCCTTTTTGTGGCTCCACCACATTGACCGTAGTATTATAGATATTGGTTTTCTCGCGCTCCGGTGTCAGCTCTAATTGCTGATAGGTACGATGCTTGTTGAATACCATTTTCGGGTTTGGCTTTGGCATATCGGTAAAATACAGCGAGCCAGAAATCACTGAATTGGAATGGGTATGCCCATGCATGCCAATGCCCGGCTCATTCATCAAAACCCAGCTTTGGGTGACATATAACTTGTGGGAAACGCCCAGCACTTCTTTGGCGTAAATATCGAGCATTTCCTGAATGGCGGTTTTGACCGAGGCCATTTCTATTTTCTCAAAAATATAGAGATCCTCGGTGATAAAATTGGTGCGGTTGCGGACCATTTTCAGCCCCTTTAGCCATTCAATCTGCTCAGGGGTGATGATGTCGCCAATATTGGTCTTGAACAGGGGTTCTACAAATAATGGTTGTAGGTCGAATTTTCTTTGTGCCATGCCCTAACTCCCTTAGATATGCCCCCTATAAACATTACTTGAGTGTAACATATTTGTAATGTTGCGTGCAGGCAAGGGCACTTGCCTCCAGAAGGAGGATTAGCGAGCAATTTTTGGCCTTTCGGTCCTTGACGCGTATTTTCTTTTGCGCCATAAGCCGCCTCGAAGCTTGGGGATTGCTCCTTGTTTCACCCTGTCCCGAGACCATGAGGGGCGTTTTTTAGCCTGAAGGCTTATGAGCGCTTAAAATTTCCCTCATATAGGCAGCAAATTGAACGGATTTCTGGCGAGGCTGGTACTCGTAATAACCGTTCTTTTACGCCGATCTTTATGGACAGGCTCTTTCCGGTTTTGGGAGGGGCTTTTTTGTTGCGCAGGATTTGCGTGTCAAATCACCCCCTTTTTCAATGGTTTCCGGGGAGAAAGTCGCGAAAGCGGCTGGATTGGGTTTTATCCCGTCTAGTCGCTTCATTATTTGAGAGTTTAAGGGGCGGTTATGCTCTTTGAGCTCGACGCAGATTAACTGGAAGGTCTTTGCTCTTATGCCAATGGCACGATCCAAAAAGGAAGAGTCCGTCGAGTGGATTGGCAATGTCTTCGATAATCACGAAGTCGTTGTTGTTGTTCATAATCTCGGTCTGACAGTTTCCGAAATCTCTGCCCTGCGCAATAATATGCGTGAAGCGGGCGGGGGCATGAAGGTGGTTAAGAACCGCCTTGTAAAAATTGCCGTTAAAGGCAAATCAGGGGAGAAAATCTCCGATCTGTTCACCGGCCCAACCGTGCTTTGCTATTCGGAGGACCCGATTACAGCGCCAAAAATACTGGCTGATTTTGCCAAGCAAAATGATCGGCTGGTCCTGCTCGGTGGCGTTATGGGGGAGACCCCGCTTGATGAAAAAGGTGTTGTTGCGCTGTCGAAAATGCCATCACGCGAGGAAGTTCTCTCACAAATTGTCGGTTGCTTGATGGCACCGGGGGCGAATATTGCAGGGGCCATCACGGCACCAGGCGCCAATCTCGCCAGCATTACCAAAACTCTGGCCGAACGCGAAGACGCGTAAGGCTGATAGCTTTTATACACGAAAACCCCGCAATTTGCGGGCTAACATTTAAGGAACGAAATCCATGGCTGATCTTAAAAAACTTGCTGAAGAGCTGGTCAATCTCACCCTCATCCAAGCCAATGAGCTTAAAGACATCCTCAAAGATGAATATGGCATTGAACCGGCTGCCGGTGGTGCTGTTATGGTTGCTGGTGGTGCTGGCGATGGCGGTGCAGCTGAAGAAAAGACCGAATTTGATGTTGTTCTGGCCGATATGGGCAGCAGCAAAATCAATGTGATCAAAGAAGTGCGTGGGATTACTGGTCTTGGTCTGAAAGAAGCCAAAGAGCTGGTTGAAAGCGCTCCTAAGCCGGTTAAAGAAGGCGTCTCCAAGGACGAAGCCGAAGAAATCAAGGCCAAGCTGGAAGCAGCTGGTGCCAAGGTTGAGGTCAAATAGTCTCACCAACGCTAATAAGGGGTGAGCCCTCGCAGAAAACTGTATCGGGCTCATTTTTCCTTGATGAACAGGCCCCAGCCTTGCCTTTATTGGCCGGGCCGGGGCATTTATCTTGGCTTTTCAGTGGGTTGGGCGATAGCCTTACGGTAAAACAGGTCTTCGCTAATGGCCAGTAGGGCAATGTGGGGAAATTTTCATAGATTCCCTCTTGCGATACTGGCCCGACCCGACTAAAGCTTTCGTTCTTCCCCCCGTTTTCCCTCGTTTCGAGGGGGTGCGGGGAAACAGGCTTGGCGGCACGTGCGACATACATTTATTGAACAAATTTTGAACTACGCTCTCGCGGGTTAAGGGTCGCCCTTAATCGCGGGTTTTTGCGCGTCTCGAATTTCGGCGCAAATTTCCGGCATTTTGCTAGTAGCGTTAGTTCATTTTACCATGATAGAGGACAACAAAGATGGCTCAATCTTTCGTTGAAAAAAAGCGTATTCGGAAGAGTTTTGGACGCATTGGAGATGCTATCTCCATGCCGAACCTGATTGAGGTTCAGAAAAATTCTTATGAAGCCTTCTTGCAACGTTTTTCAAAACCGGAAGATCGCTCACGCGATGGACTGGAAGCGGTATTTCGATCCGTATTTCCCATTTCCGATTTCAACGAGACGGCATTTCTTGAATATGTCTCTTATGTCTTTGAAGATCCGAAATTTGATACCGAGGAATGTCAGCAGCGGGATATGACCTATTCTGCGCCGCTAAAAGTGACCTTGCGCCTCGTCGTGTTTGATGTGGATGAGGAAACCGGTGCCAAATCCGTGCGCGATATCAAAGAGCAAGACGTTTATATGGGCGACATGCCCTTGATGACCGATAATGGTACTTTTATCATTAACGGCACCGAGCGGGTTATCGTTTCGCAAATGCACCGCTCGCCAGGTGTGTTCTTCGATCATGATAAGGGTAAGAGCCATTCCTCTGGTAAATTGCTTTTTGCAGCTCGTGTCATTCCTTATCGTGGCTCATGGTTGGACTTTGAGTTTGACCCCAAAGACATCATCAATGTGCGTATTGACCGCCGTCGCAAGCTGCCAGCGACAACCATTCTTTATGCGTTGGGCATGGATGAGGAAGATATTCTCGATGCTTTCTACAAACGTGTTGAGCATAAACGCGTTAAAAAGGGCGGCTGGACTATGCCGGTCAATGAGGAGAGCCTCAAAGGTGCAAAATTTGATTATGATCTGATCAATGCCAAAAATGGCAAGGTCGTGGTTGAGGCCGGTAAGAAAGTTACGGCGCGCACCATCAAGAAACTTAAAGAAGACAAAGTTACACAATTTTTGCTGACCGATGAGCAAATGGCTGAGCGTTATTTTGCGCGCGATCTCGTCAATCGTGAAACCGGCGAGCTTTATGCAGAAGCCGGCGATGAAATTACGCTAGAAAAATTGGAAGAAATGGCCGAGCTGGGTATCGACAGCTTTGAAACGCTGGATATCGATCATTTGACCCGCGGTGGCTATCTGCGCAACACCTTGGCGGCTGATAAAAATTCCAATCGCGATATGGCGCTGATTGATATTTATCGGGTCATGCGCCCCGGTGAACCGCCAACTCTAGAAACTGCAGAAGCATTATTTTCGAGTCTGTTTTTTGATGGTGAGCGCTATGATCTGTCAGCCGTTGGTCGTGTGAAAATGAATATGCGCCTTGGCTTTACAGATGTGCCGGATGATTTGCGGGTGCTGCGCAAAGAAGACATTCTGGCAGTTTTGAAAACTCTGGCGGGGCTTCGTGACGGCGAGGGTGAGGTTGATGATATCGACAATCTTGGTAATCGCCGTGTGCGCTCGGTTGGGGAGTTGATGGAAAATCAATATCGCATCGGTCTGTTACGTATGGAGCGGGCAATCAAGGAGCGGATGTCATCGGTCGAGATTGATACGATCATGCCCCATGATTTGATTAACGCCAAACCAGCCGCGGCTGCTGTGCGTGAGTTCTTTGGCTCATCACAATTATCGCAATTTATGGACCAGACCAATCCGCTGTCCGAAATCACCCATAAACGGCGCCTTTCGGCGCTTGGGCCTGGTGGCCTGACCCGTGAGCGCGCCGGTTTTGAAGTGCGTGACGTCCATCCAACCCATTATGGCCGTATCTGCCCGATTGAAACGCCGGAAGGGCCAAATATTGGTCTTATCAATTCTCTGGCGACCCATGCGCAGGTTAATAAATATGGCTTTATTGAAAGCCCGTATCGACGGGTTGAAAATGGCTGTGTTACTGATGAGGTTGTTTATCTCTCGGCTATGGAAGAGCAGCGCTTTGCGATTGCGCAGGCCAATGCCAGCGTTGACGATAAAGGCAAGCTGGTCAATGAGTTGGTCAATTGCCGGGTCAATGGTGAGCCGACTTTGGTTTCGCGGGATGAGGTTGCCTATATTGACGTCTCCCCCAAGCAATTGGTTTCGGTGGCTGCGGCGCTTATTCCGTTTTTGGAAAATGATGACGCCAACCGCGCTCTGATGGGCTCGAACATGCAACGTCAGGCCGTGCCGCTGATTAAGGCTGAAGCGCCTTTGGTCGGTACGGGGATGGAAAAAGTTGTGGCCCGGGATTCCGGCGCTGCGGTCTTTGCCCGTCGTCCGGGCGTCATTGAGCAGGTGGATGCAACGCGTATCGTTGTGCGTGCGACAGAAGAAAAAGACCACTCCAAGCCCGGCGTTGATATCTACAACTTACGCAAATTCCAACGTTCCAACCAATCGACCTGTATCAATCAGCGTCCATTGGTGCGCATTGGTGATCGGATTGAGGGCGGGGACATTATCGCTGATGGTCCGTCAACGGATCTTGGTGAATTGGCTTTGGGTAAAAATATCCTCGTCGCCTTTATGCCTTGGAATGGGTATAATTTTGAGGACTCAATCCTGATTTCTGAGCGTATTGTGCGCGATGATGTCTTCACCTCGATCCACCTCGAAGAATTTGAAATTGCCGCGCGCGATACCAAGCTTGGTCCTGAAGAAATTACCCGCGATATTCCCAACACCTCAGAAGAAGCTTTGCGCAATCTTGATGAGGCCGGGATTGTCGCCATTGGGGCTGAAGTGCATCCGGGCGATATTCTGGTTGGTAAAATTACGCCAAAGGGTGAAAGCCCGATGACCCCGGAAGAAAAATTGCTGCGCGCAATTTTTGGGGAAAAAGCTGCCGATGTTCGTGACAGCTCCATGCGTCTGCCACCGGGCACCTCCGGCACGGTTGTTGAAGTGCGGGTGTTTAACCGCCATGGCGTTGAAAAAGACGAGCGGGCAATTGCGATTGAGCGCGAGGAAATTGAACGCCTTGCCAAAGACCGCGATGACGAGCTTATCATTCTTGAGCGCAATATTTTTGGTCGCTTGAAAGACATTCTTCTTGGCAAGGAAGCCGTCTCTGGTCCGAAAGGCATGGAAACTGGCCGCGTGACCGAAGCTGCTCTGGCGGAATTGTCCCGCGGCCAATGGTGGAAGATCGCTCTTGGCAATGAAAAAGCCCAAGAACAAATCGAAGGTCTGAAAAAACAATATGACCAAAGCCGCGACCGTCTCGAAGCGCGTTTTGAAGACAAGGTCGACAAACTGCAACGGGGCGATGAAATGCCTCCGGGCGTGATGAAAATGGTCAAGGTTTTCGTGGCGGTGAAGCGCAAGCTGCAACCGGGCGACAAGATGGCTGGCCGTCACGGCAATAAAGGTGTTATTTCCAAAATTGCACCCATGGAAGATATGCCGTTTCTTGATGATGGCACGCCAGTTGATTTCGTGTTGAACCCGCTTGGGGTGCCATCACGGATGAATGTCGGACAGATTCTGGAAACCCATCTTGGCTGGGCCTGTCGCGGCCTTGGTCGCCAGATTGGCGAAGTGCTGGAAGAGTTCAAACGTTCCGGCGCCCGAGACAAATATATCGCCAAAATGAAAGATATTTATGGCGATGATCAGGAATTACCAGAAAGCGACGATGCGCTGATCGAGCTTGGTGGTAATCTGACCAAGGGTATTCCGATTGCCACGCCGGTTTTTGATGGCGCTGACGAAAAAGACATTGTTGAAATGTTGAACAAGGCTGGTTTGTCTGAAAGCGGGCAGGTTACTTTGTTTGATGGTCGCACCGGTGAGAAATTCGCTCGCCCGGTCACCGTTGGCTATAAATATCTGCTGAAATTGCATCACTTGGTGGATGACAAAATTCACGCCCGTTCAATCGGTCCTTATTCGCTTGTTACCCAGCAACCGCTGGGTGGTAAGGCGCAATTTGGTGGTCAGCGCTTTGGTGAGATGGAGGTTTGGGCGCTTGAAGCCTATGGCGCCGCTTACACCTTGCAGGAAATGTTGACGGTTAAATCCGACGATGTTGCTGGCCGGACCAAAGTCTATGAGGCAATTGTGCGCGGAGATGATAATTTCGAAGCGGGCATACCGGAAAGCTTCAATGTTCTGGTCAAAGAGATGCGTTCTCTTGGTCTTAATGTTGAGTTGCAAAATCGTTAGTCATTAAGCACCTGCCCGGCAGGGGTCGGGCAGGTGCTTTTAAAAGAATTAATCCTTTCGCGGCCAATGAATTTAGCAAAGCCGCCGGCATTCAGGAGAAGACATTATGTCTCAGGAACTCGCCAATGTGTTCAACCCGCTGGCCACCCAGCAGACCTTTAATCAGATCAGAATCTCTCTAGCTAGCCCAGAGAAAATTCTGTCTTGGTCTTTCGGGGAGATCAAAAAACCGGAAACCATCAATTACCGGACGTTCAAGCCGGAAAAAGATGGCCTTTTTTGTGCGCGAATATTTGGCCCGGTCAAAGATTATGAATGCCTGTGCGGCAAATATAAGCGCATGAAATATAAAGGCGTCGTATGCGAAAAATGCGGCGTTGAGGTGACCTTGTCGAAAGTGCGCCGGGAGCGTATGGGCCATATCGAACTGGCCGCGCCCGTTGCCCATATCTGGTTCTTGAAATCCCTGCCAAGCCGCATCTCCATGTTCCTCGACATGACCTTGAAAGATGTCGAGCGGGTTTTGTATTTTGAAAAATATATTGTCATTGAGCCGGGCCTGACGCCGATGCAGCCCAATGAGTTGCTCACGGAAGATGAATATCTCGAAGCGCAAGAGCAATATGGTGATGATAGCTTTACCGCTGGTATTGGCGCGGAAGCGATTCGTGAAATTCTCATGAGCATGGATTTGGAGGCCGTGTGCGATCAAATCCGTCAGGAAATTGCAGAAACAACCTCTGAACTGAAACCGAAAAAACTCGCCAAGCGCCTAAAGCTGATCGAAAGCTTTATCAATTCCGGCAATAAGCCTGAATGGATGATCATGACGGTTATTCCGGTAATTCCACCGGAATTGCGCCCACTGGTGCCGTTGGATGGTGGTCGTTTTGCGACCTCTGATTTGAACGATCTTTATCGTCGGGTGATTAACCGGAATAACCGCCTGAAGCGTCTTATCGAATTGCGTGCGCCGGATATTATTGTGCGCAATGAAAAGCGCATGCTGCAGGAATCTGTCGATGCGCTGTTTGACAATGGCCGTCGCGGTCGGGTCATCACTGGTACCAATAAGCGTCCACTGAAATCCCTGTCCGATATGCTAAAGGGCAAGCAGGGCCGGTTCCGCCAGAATCTTTTGGGTAAACGCGTTGATTATTCTGGTCGTTCGGTAATTGTGGTTGGTCCTGAACTGAAACTGCATGAATGTGGCCTGCCCAAGAAAATGGCGCTGGAATTGTTCAAGCCGTTTATCTATTCGCGCCTTGATGCCAAGGGTCTTTCTGCAACCGTTAAACAGGCCAAAAAGCTGGTTGAAAAAGAGCGCCCGGAAGTTTGGGATATTCTCGACGAAGTTATTCGCGAGCATCCGGTGATGCTGAACCGCGCCCCAACCTTGCACCGTCTTGGTATTCAGGCCTTTGAGCCGAAGCTGATTGAAGGCAAAGCGATCAACCTGCATCCGCTGGTTTGTACCGCCTTTAACGCCGACTTTGATGGCGACCAGATGGCGGTTCATGTGCCATTGTCGCTGGAAGCGCAATTGGAAGCGCGGGTGTTGATGATGTCCACTAACAACATCTTGTCACCAGCCAATGGTAAGCCGATTATTGTGCCGTCGCAGGATATTGTTCTTGGGCTTTATTATCTGTCGCTGGAAAAAGAAAAAGAACCGGGCGAGGGTAAAATTTTCGGCTCTATGGAAGAGATCGAATTTGCTCTCGATCAAAAAATCGTAACCTTGCACTCAAAAATCAAAGCACGTTATGAAACGGTTGATGCTGAGGGTAATAAAATCACCCAATTGGTTGAGTCAACGCCGGGCCGGATGAAAGTTGCGCAAGCTCTACCGCGCAATACCAATGTGCCGTTTGAAGCGGTTAATCAGGTTTTGACCAAGAAAACGGTGCAAGGGCTGATTGATACGGTCTATCGCCATTGTGGTCAGAAAAAGACGGTTATTTTTGCCGATCACATCATGGAACTGGGCTTTAAAGAAGCCTGCCGCGCGGGTATTTCCTTTGGTAAGGATGACATGGTTATCCCAGAAAATAAATGGGACATTGTCGAGCAGACACGCAAATTGGTGACCGAATTTGAACAGCAATATTCCGATGGCCTCATCACTCGCGGCGAAAAATATAACAAAGTTGTTGATGCCTGGGCGAAATGTACGGACAAAATTGCCGATTCGATGATGAAAGAAATTTCAACACCGAAATATGACAAGGAAACCGGACGCCAACTGGAGCCAAATTCGGTTTACATGATGTCGCATTCCGGGGCGCGTGGCTCGCCCACACAGATGCGGCAATTGGGCGCCATGCGCGGCCTGATGGCCAAACCTTCTGGCGAGATTATTGAAACACCGATCATCTCAAACTTTAAAGAGGGATTGACGGTTCTCGAATACTTCAACTCCACCCACGGGGCGCGTAAGGGTCTTGCGGATACGGCATTGAAAACTGCCAATTCCGGTTATCTCACCCGTCGTCTTGTTGATGTTGCTCAAGATTGCATCATCAAAGAAGAAGATTGCGGCACCACACGGGGCATAACCGTGGAAGCGGTGGTTGATTCCGGTGAAATCGTTGTGCCTCTATCACAGCGGATTCTGGGCCGGACGGTATTGGAAGATATTGTCGATCCCGAAAGCGGTGAAGTTCTGGTGCAAGCCGGTATTGAGCTTGATGAATACACATCTGAAGCTGTTGAGCGCGCTGGTGTGCAAGTGGTTCGGGTGCGCTCGGTTCTGACCTGCGATACGGCGATTGGGGTTTGCGGTAAATGTTATGGCCGTGACCTTGCGCGTGGTACCCATGTTAATATTGGCGAAGCGGTTGGCGTTATTGCGGCTCAGTCCATCGGGGAGCCGGGCACGCAGCTAACCATGCGGACCTTCCACGTTGGTGGTACAGCGCAAGTTGGTGATATCTCCTTTGTGGAAGCCAGCCATGAGGGTGTGATCAAGCTTGAAAATCGTAATGTTGTTAAGGATTCCGATGGTGATCTGATCGTTATGGGCCGCAACACGCTGATTAAAATCGTCGGAACGGGCGATACTGATCTGGCATCTTTTAAAGTCACTTATGGGACCAAGCTGCGGGTTGATGATGGTAGTAAGGTTGAACGTGGCCAACGCCTTGCTGACTGGGACCCTTATACAATTCCAATTTTGACCGAGCTTGCCGGCACAGTGAAATATGAGGATCTGGTCGAAGGCGTATCGATGAAAATCGTTGCTGACGAAACAACCGGCCTGTCTTCGAAAGTGATTACCGATTGGCGTTCTAATCCGCGTGGGTCCGATCTGCGTCCGGCACTTGTGATTGTTGATGACAAGGGTGAAGTGCTAACCCTCGCTAATGGCAATGAGGCGCGATATCTCTTGCCAGTAAATGCGATTATGTCGGTAGAAGATGGTGACAAGGTGCGCCCTGGTGATGCCCTGTCGCGTATCCCAACCGAAGGCGCAAAAACCCGTGATATTACCGGTGGTTTGCCCCGGGTTGCGGAATTGTTTGAAGCCCGTCGTCCAAAAGATCACGCGATTATCGCCGAGGTTGATGGCAAGGTTGAATTTGGTCGCGACTATAAAAACAAACGTCGCATTCGCATTTTGCCAACGGATGAAAATCTTGATCCATTTGAATATCTCGTGCCCAAAGGTAAGCATATTGCCGTGCAAGAAGGCGACTTCATTGCCAAGGGTGAATATTTGATGGACGGGAATCCAGCGCCGCACGATATCCTCGCAATTATGGGTATTGAGGCTCTGGCCAACTATCTGATCAACGAAATTCAGGATGTCTATCGCCTGCAAGGGGTGCCGATCAATGACAAGCACATCGAAGTGATTGTTCGGCAAATGCTGCAAAAGGTTGAGGTGAGCAATCCCGGCGACAGCTCTTATCTGAAAGATGAGCAGGTCGATAAGGTTGAGTTTGAAGAGACAAATTTGCGGCTTGAAGAAGAAGGCAAAAAACCCGCTGAGGCGCGTCCCGTCTTGCTGGGGATTACCAAAGCCTCGCTGCAAACCCGTTCCTTCATCTCGGCGGCTTCGTTCCAGGAAACCACTCGCGTACTGACAGAAGCGGCAGTTTCCGGCAAGATTGATACGCTCGATGGCCTGAAAGAAAATGTCATTGTTGGCCGTTTGATTCCGGCGGGCACTGGCGGACAGATGGCGCGTCATCAGGCAGTTGCCGATCAGCGCGATATTAATCTGATTGAAGAGCGCGCAGCCCGTGCCGCACTGGCCTTGCCACCAGCGGAAAGTTCTGGCGAGAACGCTGACGAGGCCCCGTCAGAAGAAACTGAAGCCATGCCAGCGCCAGCTCCGGAAACCGATGCCGGTGAAGCCGGTGAGGCTGCAAGCGAATAGGTTTTCTTCGTTTTGCTAAAAATCAAAAAACCCTCCGGCGTAAAATCCGGAGGGTTTTTATATGGGCTTATCGCCAATAACAAAGCGCGGGCCGGGGCCTTTTTTGGC
>WFQB01000097.1 GCA_015487305.1 Parvularculaceae bacterium
AATGAAAGACATGCGCAGGCTGGCGACAAGGTTTGAAAAACTTGGCCGGAATTTCCTATCCATGCTACATCTGTTCGCCATCAGAGGCTGGATCAAATGAGTCCACACCCTAGTTGTTAACAGAGAAGATCAGCATGTACAAGGTAAGAGATGCGATACTGCGTTCATTTTTGGCGCCGCCGGATACCGGAAAAGGATAGTACCATGCTTGAAATGGTTGATGATAATATCTGGATTGCTGAAGGGAGTCGTGTCAATTTTTATGGCTTTGCCTATCCTACGCGCAGTGTCATTATTCGATTGCAGGATCAAAATTTATGGCTCTGGTCGCCGATCAAATTAACCCCGGCGCTGAAACAGGAGATTGAGGCGTTAGGACAGCCAGCGCATCTTGTCAGTCCGAATAAAATTCATCATTTGTTTTTGAAGGAATGGTCTGAGGCTTTTCCTTTGGCAAAATTATGGGGGCCGCAATCGACCATTAAAAAGTGTCCTGACCTTGAATTTACTGCTGCCCTCACCGATGAAAGTCCGCCGGATTGGCGCGAGGAGATAGAACAGGTCTGGTTTAAGGGGTCGCCGGTGATGGATGAAATTGTGTTTTTTCATCATCCATCACGCACAGCTATTTTGGCGGATCTGTCAGAAAATTTCAGCGCCGAGTTTATGAAAAGAAAATGGGCAGGATGGCAGCGTATCATCGCGCATATTTGGGGCATTGTTGAAGGCAAGGGATATGCACCTCTGGAGTGGCGGCTGTCGTTTTTCAACAGGCGGGCCGTGAAGCGGGCGCGGGATCGCCTGCTGTCGTTTAACCCGGAAAAAGTCATCATGGCCCATGGGGTGTGGCAAAAAGAAAATGGCCGTGCCTTTTTGGAAAAGGCCTTTTCCTGGATGGGGAAATAAATTCCCAAAAATTGATCTGTGACAAATCATCTGCTCGGCAATTGTTGGACGATTGGCAAGAGTGCTCAAAAGCTATGTCTGGTATGTGCAATTGCAAGTCAATGACTTAAGATCACTTCTATGAAAAGTGGGCCCTTCGAGACGCTGCTTCGCAGCTCCTCAGGGTGAGGTCGGTTTTTAAGATAAGAAGTGCGGTAAAACAAAGAATGAGAGCATTTTCCTGATTTTGCAAAAATGTGGAAATGTTCGAAGGAGTGGCTATGTATTTTGATGTGATGGTCATCGGGGCCGGACCTGCCGGATTGGCTTTTTCAAGCATGGCCGCTGATATGGGCCTTAAAATTGCTTTGTTTGATCGCCAGTCCAAAACGGGTTTGGCGGAACCAAAAAATGATGGTCGCGATATTGCCATATCGGAAGCCTCACGCAGGATTATGGATCGGCTCGGGGCTTGGGAGAAAATTGCCAGAGACGAAATTTCACCCATTCGCGCCGCCAGAGTTATGGATGGGGATGCGCCCTTTGCGCTTGAATTTGATCCCAAATCTGCCGGTGCCGATCGGCTAGGGCATATTGTCTCAAACCATTTAATCCGCCGTACGCTTTTTGAGGTGGTTGCTGATAAAGACAATGTCAGTTTGTTTGCCGGGGTTGAGGTCAAGTCTCTTGCCCGCAATGGGACGGGCGCGACCATCACTTTGGAAGATGGTACAATCTATACATCACAATTGGCGATTGCTGCTGATACGAGATTTTCGCAAATTCGTCGTGATGCCGGCATTATGGCTGACATGCATGATTTTGGTCAGACCATGATTGTCGGGCGGATGCGCGGCTCAAAACCTCATAACCATATTGCCAGTGAATATTTTCGCTATGATGGCGGGCTGGCGATTTTGCCTTTGAACGATAATGTTGCGTCTGTGGTGCAAACATTTTCTGCCGACAAAGCCGCCCGCTTCATGGCCATGAGTGATGCGGATTATGCAAGCGCTACCGAGACGCGCCTGAAAGGCGTGATGGGTCAATTGAAATGTGTTGGTGAGCGGGTGGCTTATCCTTTGGTCGGGGTCTATGCGCAAAGATTTTATACGGATCGTTTGGCGCTGATCGGTGACGCTGCGGTTGGTATGCATCCGGTCACTGCCCACGGGTTTAATTTTGGTATTCAGGGCGTTGCCAATCTTGTCAGCCATTTGCGCCGGGCAAGATCTGCCGGGCAGGATTTGGGCGATGTCGCTGCCCTTAAAGCCTATAATCGCGATCATCGCCGCTTGACATGGCCGCTTTATCAAATGACAGAAAAAATGATCGGGCTTTATACGGCGGATAGTTTCCCCGCCCGCCTTGCGCGCAAAGCGGCGTTAATGATGGCCGAAAGCGCGGCACCCGTAAAAGATTTGTTGATTGCGCGATTGACGAATGTTCCGGTGACAAAAATATTGGCCGGTAAATTACCATCCCCACCAAGATTGCCGGGGTTTTAGCACAAGCGTGTAGGGTATGTTAATCGCAAGGCGTGATTGCGCCATTCGAGTTTGAATTATTTCATGCAAAAAAAGCCTGCCCCTAAGAATTAAGGGCAGGCTTCTGATTGTGAATTTGATGCGTTTTGACTTAATGGCCTTTATGCATGTCATGTTGCATTTCCGGCAGGTCGACCACCAGTGTTGCATAGTCGGAATGATAGATGCCGTCTGGTTGGTCGGGCAGGGTGATCCATACGGCCATCATCATGGTTGGTCCGGACAGGGCGTGGTCGAGATCGACGATGCCTTTATCGCTGCTGGTTACAATAGTGGCGGTTTTATCGGCGGTGACGACCTGCACTTCATGATTGGCGAGCGGTGCGCCTTCCAGCACTAATTGGAAGGAGTGGTGAAGGTTGTCTATGGCGATAAATTCTAGGGATTGACCTACTGGCTCCGTGGCCATTTCCTTGCCCTGGTCACAGCCATCGACGCAGAAGAAGGTCTTGGTATGTTTGCGATAGCTGCGATTAAGCGCCGGATCACCGGGCAGGTCGAGAAAGGCCTGACGCACCGCATCGCTGGCACCGATTTCGCCGAGATACATTTCCACATCTTTGGGTTCAATCGCCCCTTCGCGAATCTTACTGCTGAGCGCTGCCACGGCCATGCCTGACTCTACGGCATCAAAAGAGATGGTCAGGAAGGTTTCCTCTTCCTGATAGGAGAAGTCGCTAAGCTCTTTGCCGCCAACCATAATGCGGGCAAAAGCAATGCGATCGGGCGACGGGCCAGACAAGAGGTCCGGAAAGGAAAGGGCCGAGGTCATAATAATTTCGACCTTGTCGCCAACGGACCAGTTAAACTTTTGTGGCTGCAAATATGTCTGATGGGCAAGGGCTGACCCTGCAAGCAAGGCAAGCGTGAAGCAGGCTGAGGCGATTGTCTTTTTCATTTAAGGCTCCAAAATACAAGATAGGATTATTGCGGCGCAATAAGGATTGCGCAGAATAGACGCTTTTGCGCTTAGTGCCAAATTGCGATAATTGCTACTGATTGCTGTATTTTTGGGAGAGGGAGCGCGTGAAAGACATGGCAATTGGGACAGGTAAAACCAAATCCTTGTTGGTTTTTGCTCTTTTGGCGTGGCCGTTTTTTCTGAATGATCTTTTTCTAATTTATGCAACACAGACCCAGATGAATTTGGGATTGTTTTGGGCGATTGACCTGATAATTTACTTCATCATTCCGTCGACAACTTTATTTGTATTATTCAAGTCCGGAACACTTAATCACCTCGGCGCTATGCTTGCCAAGCCACCATTGATGACAGGGCTGGTTGGCGCAATCTTTATGGCCTTTGGATTGGATTTTTTAATCATCCAAAAGCTTGGGCCTTTGTTATATGATTATAATTGTTTCAGGCAGTGCGATGGCTATGCTTTTCCCAATCAAACATGGATTGTTTATTATGGGACTATTGTCTATGCGGCTTTGTCTGCCGGAGTTCTGGAAGAGTTGATATTTCGCGGGCAGGCTATTTTTATGCTGCGGCAGTTTACGGCCAATAAAATCGTAATTGTCCTTGCGGCCTCTTTGCTATTTGCTTTCATCCATTGGTGCCTCGGATCGTCAAATCTTCTCATAACTTTTACCATCGGATTGTTTCCGGCGCTCTGGGTGGTTTACACGAAACGGCTCTGGGAGGTAATGGCCTTCCATATCATTATTAATCTGTTGGCTTTTACCTGATTGCCCGAAAGACCCCCTTTCAAAATGGTAGGGGCTTTATATCTGGCTCCACCCATTGGTGCCGTGCTTTGGGGGAGAAGATGACTTCTTTAGACCAATGCTCCAGCAGCCAGTCGGGTCTGCCATAGGGGCTGGTGATGATTTTGTTGACGGTTTCAAATAGCGGCGTGTCGGGTCCCGCTTTTTTCAGGAAATCTTCAGCGGCGCGCAAAGAGGCGATGGTTATGGTCTCATGATAGCCGTCGCTATCGCTATTGGGGACGCCGGTTGCTTCATTATAGGCGCGGATTAGCCCCGGCATTTTCTCGTAAGCCTTGGCACCATATTTGGCCAAAAGTCCGAGAGCGGCAGCAAAATGGGCCGCATGGGTCCATTCCGGCTTGGGCAAAGAGCGATTGGCGAAACGGTCGCGTATGGACAGGATTTCTGCATCAGAATGATAGGTCATTGGTATTTCCTCATGTGATACCGAAGCGAAGCCAAATAAAAAAACCCCACTTTTGGCGGGGTTCGGATAGGTCAATTTTCACTTGCAATTTTTGAAAATCAGCGCGTAACCATCCACCCACCATTAATAGCCCGAAAGCCTTGTTGGCAGATTTGTTGTTGATTATTGCAAGCATGGTTACGCATAAGGGCAGATTAGTGCCATTATTGGCTGAGGACAAGGGCACTGAGACGCTGACCTCTAGCTTGCCATAATTTCCAAGACGTGAGACATGCTTCTTCCATAATCCATTATAAAGGGATCTCTTATGACCAAATCCTGTGATGTGTTGATTATCGGGGCCGGGCCCGGGGG
>WFQB01000098.1 GCA_015487305.1 Parvularculaceae bacterium
GATATAGAGAAGATAGATTGATGATAACTTGTTCGGGCTGAGGTTTAACTATAAAAATAACTCCTTGCCACCCTTGCCCTTTCGGAGGGACACCACCTTTGAGGGTCTTTGCCACCTGTAGGTCCACTGTCCAACTTGAAATTTTCTCTTTGAGTTCGCTCTCAGCGAGTAGGTCCCAAACGCTTCTTTTATCAAGAGCGATTTGACGAAAACAGCATTGACTGCACGTTCTGAACTTCTGTGCCACGCTGCTGGTATGTTCCTTTAGTGCGTTTCCTCGTTTATCGTTACTGCTTTTCTGCCAGTCGTTTATCGCTTGCAACAACCCTAATGAAAACGTCATGTTGTCCGCCAATCCAGTCATTCGTCTCTCACTTTCATATCAGCCGCAGCAAACAATTGAAGTATGCGTCCGATTTCGGTCGCCGCCATTGTCGTAGTGAGTTCACTTTGGATCTCGGTCACCATTTCGCGTAACGTTAGTATGGTAACGGGACTGCCACCAATAGCTTGCCGAAATGGTTCATGGCACTCCCAGACAGCCTTATCTCCAGACAGCTTGGTAACGGCAATAACGTAGGTAAAACGATCTGTTCCCGTCGTATCCTTGATTGCCTTCAAAAAGGCTTCCGACCATTTCGAAACAGTTAATTCACGGAAAGCCTTCCATGCCTCACGGCCTCGCAGCTTCTTATTCTTCAAAATTGCATCAAGTTCGGAAGCAGGACTGAAGCCATTTTGCCAACTCTTGCAACTAACCACAATGACTTTGCGCTTGTCTTCGATGAGTGGATGATATCCTATCACATCAATATCGCTGTGGTTGGAATCAAACTTGCTGTCAAAGTCTGGATGATCCTTACGTGGTAGAAATTTAAGGTTGTGCCGTACGAAATAACCCTTGTGGATGAGGTATTCCCCCACAACCTGTTCAAGTATGTCCTCTTTAGTTGCCATTAATAACCGTCTACTCTCAAAAACAAAGCTAATTTTTGCTTTTATTCTTTTGCTCCTTAATTAGCGCACTGAGTTATACCGGTCCATGCAAACAAGCAATATCTAACTTTCCTGTCTATTGTATAGCCACCCGGAAACCCCCTACCCCTTCGCTCCATAAATATCTTCCGCCCGGGCAATAAACGCATCGGTCATGCGCGAAAAGGCTTTGTCGAACACTTGTTTGGCTGCTGCCTGCATCAACATATTTTTAAACTCAAACTCTATTTTGAAATCTATAATACAGCCGCCCTTGCCGTCATCCTCAAAAGCCCATTGGTTGAGAAGGTTTTTCATGGGCCCATCCACATAGCGTGCTTCAATCGTCAAAGCCTCGCTGTCGAGCGATACCTCAGAGCGAAACTGTTCGCGAAAAACTTTATAGCCGACCACCATATCCGCGCAAAGAAAACACTGGCAGCCTTGGTCCTCTTTGCTGATTACCCGCAGGGCCGTGCACCAGGGAATGAATTTTGGATATTGGGTGACATCCGCCACCAGATCAAACATCTGTTTAGGCGTATAGGGAACCTGCTTGCGCTCATGATGGCTACTCATTTTATCGGCCTATTTTGCCAGTGCCGCCCGGGCGTCTCGCAGGCGGGCAAAATCTTCGCCCGCATGATGGGAAGAGCGCGTTAGCGGGCTTGAGGAGACCATCAAAAAGCCTTTGGCACGGGCCAGCGTTTCATAAGATTTGAACTCGTCCGGCGTGACAAAACGCTTGATGGCTGTGTGCTTGCGGGTCGGCTGCAAATATTGGCCAATGGTCAAAAAATCGACCCCGGCAGAACGCATATCATCCATCACCTGCATCACCTCTTCACGGGCCTCGCCAAGGCCAACCATGATGCCGGATTTAGTAAATTGTTGCGGGTCGCGCTCTTTCACCCGCTCCAACAGGCGCAGAGAATGATAATAGCGTGCACCCGGGCGAATGGAGAGATAGAGCCGAGGCACGGTTTCAAGATTATGGTTGAACACATCGGGCTTTGCGTCGATCACCTGATTGACCACATCGCCTTTGCGCAAAAAATCAGGTGTTAGAATCTCAATCGTCGTCTCCGGCGTGGCTGTGCGAATTTCTTTTATCACTTTGACAAAATGATCAGCCCCGCCATCAGCCAGATCATCGCGATCAACCGAAGTAATAACCACATGTTTCAGCCCCATCTCGCGCACCGCTTCGGCCACATGGCGCGGTTCATCTTCGTCGAGCGCCGCCGGTAATCCGGTTTTCACATTGCAAAAGGCGCAGGCGCGGGTGCAGGTATCGCCCATAATCATCATGGTCGCATGTTTCTGATCCCAA
>WFQB01000099.1 GCA_015487305.1 Parvularculaceae bacterium
GACGCCTTTTTTGTCAGCGCGTTTGCGGGCGAGGGCAAGCAGGGCTTCGGAGACATCAACACCGGTAATGCACCCGCTCGCACCAATTTTTTGCGCTGCCATCAGGCTGAGTGCGCCGCCACCGCAGCCAATATCAAGAACATGATCGCCTTTGGCCAAGGGGGTTGCCTCTATCACTTTTTGCCCGTGAGGGGCGAGCATGGCGTCCAGCAGCTCGGCCATATCGACCCATTTATCGCCTGCTTCGCCGTTCCAGTGATCGATCTGGTCTTTGTTTTCAGGTTTGAGCATGACTGTTTTCTTTCATTGGTTGGGGGCGCGGCTTTTGTTAGACTACCACTCGCAGATATTAAGGGAAAAACCGATATGCGCTTTTTACATAGTATGGTTCGGGTCAAAAATTTAGAGGCCTCGCTAAAATTTTATTGTGGAAGTCTGGGATTGATTGAAGGCCATCGCATGGAAAATGAGCAGGGGCGCTTTACGCTGGTTTATCTGGTGGCACCACTGGATATAGACCAAGCGCGAGCAACCCAGGCGCCGCTATTGGAACTGACCTATAATTGGGATGAGGAAGACTATAAGGGCGGGCGAAATTTTGGTCATCTTGCTTTTGAGATCGATGATATTTACGCGCTTTGCCAGAAATTAATGGATGATGGTATTACAATTAACCGTCCGCCGCGTGATGGTCGTATGGCATTTATTCGCTCGCCCGATGGTATTTCAATTGAGCTTTTGCAAAAGAACGGGGCGCTTGAAACAAAGGAACCTTGGGCCAGCATGGAAAATATTGGTGAGTGGTAAGTGCCAATATTAACCGCTATTTCATCTTGAAGCGCGTTTTTAGGCGAGGTTTATTGCTGTTTTGCGCGTATCTTGGGTCTATGACCGATTTTGCTTGCTTTTGTGAGGTTCTCGGGCGAAGAAGAACTTATCCATGGGCGCGGATAAGCGATTTATTGCTCAATTTCCATGGATATCTGAGTTGCTCCTTCTTGCTTTTTGTAACGGAAGCTATTCGGCCGTAAATTAGTAACGCCATTGGTTCACCCTTTTCCGTGCAGGCCAGACCGTAACATTAAGACCCAAGACCTTGTAAGCCAAGGTTGCGAGAATTCAGGATTTGCCCTCGTGGCGACGAAAGACCAAAATTGACAGATTTTTCTATGCTCGGCCTTGCCGAGCCCGTTCTGCGCGCTATTAAAGCCGGGAACTATCAAACACCAACCCCCATTCAATCCAAAGCCATACCAAGCCTGCTTGAAGGGCGCGACCTTATAGGTTTGGCGCAAACCGGCACCGGCAAGACGGCGGCATTTTTGCTGCCTTTGATGCATGGGCTTCATCAGGACAAAAAGGCCCGCGCTTTGCCCGGTACGTGCCGCGCGCTGATTCTTGCGCCAACGCGGGAATTAGCAGCGCAAATTCATCGCTCAGTTTATGTCTATGGCAAATATGTGCGCCCCTCTTGTGTGCTGGTTGTTGGCGGGGCGAACCCACGCCCGCAAATGAAAGCCCTGAAAGCTGGCGTTGATATTTGTGTGGCAACGCCGGGGCGTCTAATGGACCATATGCGTTCAGGGGCCATTCGCCTTAATGAAACCCATTATGTTGTGCTCGATGAAGCCGATCAGATGATGGACCTTGGCTTTATGCCAGCCATTAGAGAGATTTTGGGCAAGACGGCAAAGGATCGCCAAACATTATTATTCTCGGCAACCATGCCCAAGCAAATTCGCCAGCTGGCCGATCAGTTTCTTGATAAACCGGAAGAAATTTCCGTTTCGCCGCGTTCAAAACCGGCTGAAACTGTGGATCAGCGTGTGCGTCTGCTTTCCAGCGGTGAAAAGAAAAATGCGCTGGTGGAAATTCTGGCAGATCGTGATGTAACCCAAGCGATTGTTTTTACCCGCACCAAGCGCGGTGCTGACAAGGTTTGCGTTTATTTGCGCAAGGCCGGACTTGATAGTGTGGCCATTCATGGCAATCGCACTCAAGGGCAACGGGACCGTGCATTAAAAGAATTTCGCAAAGGCAAGTTGAAGATTTTGGTAGCAACCGATATTGCCGCGCGCGGCCTTGATATCAATGGCGTCTCCCATGTGGTCAATTATGAATTGCCCAATGTGCCTGAATCCTATGTGCATCGTATTGGTCGCACCGGGCGCGCTGGCGCAACCGGTATTGCAATCTCGCTGGTTGACCCAAGCGAACGCTTGCATTTGCAGCAGATTGAAAAGCTCATCGGGCGCGAATTGATTTCAGAACAAACCCCTGGCTGGTCGCCGATTGATTTTTCCGTGGCGATTGGCAAGGCCGTAAAACAGCGCCGCCGTCCGGCAAGACGGCGCCCGGGAACATCGCAAGCACGCCCCAAGCAGGAGCGCAGTGGCGCACCAATGCGGAGCAAAAACAGAAATTCCAAAAAGCGGCGACCAAAAGCCGTTGCTGGAGCGTAAAGAGTAATTCAAGAATTCCAAAGGGCCATGAGGGCCCGGCGGGGTAAACCAAAGTTGCAGCTAAGGAGATTTATCATGGCAACAGGAACAGTTAAATGGTTCAATGGCACCAAAGGTTATGGCTTTATCAAGCCTGATGATGGCGGTGCGGACATTTTCGTTCATATCAGTGCAGTCGAGCAATCCGGTCTCGGCGGTCTTGACGAAGGACAAAAAGTATCCTTCGAACTTCAAACCGACCCAAAGCGGGGCAAAACCTCCGCTGGCGATTTGAAAGTCCTCTAGAAATTAGCTTGCGACGATACTTCGCTGCAATTTAATATCTATATAGAAAATGCCCGACCGAAAGGTCGGGCATTTTTTTATGTTTAGGGGCTTTGTGGCCATGCTTCGAGGCTCGCTAACGCTCGCACCTCAGCATGAGTTTGGTTCTTTTGGGGGATGGCACACTATTTATGGGCCGCCAGAAATTGTAAAAAGGCTGGCCAATCTTCTTTGACTTGGCCGTGGGTGCCGGGGCGCATCCAGAAGGCGATGTCGGCGCTTGGTTGATAGTCGCCAAGATTTTTGGCGCGCATGCCTTGTTTGTTGAACATTTCCCAGACGGGGCTGGCGGCTTCGGCGGCGCGGAAGGTTGAGACCGGGTCGGACCAGACGTCGCGGCGGGCATTGCCGAGTAATAAGGACCGCGGGGCGAGCATGGCGATCAGGAAATGTTGATCGAAGTCTGTAGAATTTTGATTGCCAAGTTCTGCATAAGCAGGCGTGAACCAATGGGGATAGGTTTTGGTAATGCTGGTGATGGATTCGCCATTATGGCTGCGGGTTAGGGCCGCGCCGCCGGTGCCGGATTGGTGGGAGATGCTGCCGGCAAAGCGGGTGTCAAAAGCGGCGGCCACGAGAGCGGATTTGCCTTGGCGCGAATGGCCATAGGTGAAAACCTTGTCGGCGCGAATGCGCTTGTCTTGCTCCAATAAATCCATCATCCGCATGCTGGCAAAAGCCCAAGCGCCGATTGTGCCTATGGGGTTTTTGCCCTGTCGGCTGGCGGGGAAGAACGCATCCATTTGTTGCGGGGCGAGCGCAGCTTTGTCTTTGATGAAATCGCCGGAATTAAAAATCAAAACCCCATAGCCTTCTGCCAAAATCATCTCCAGAGGCGGGGCGGCGGCATAGCGGCCAAATACATAAAGGTGAACGCTATTTATAAACGCGTTGCTATCGCTGCAAAGCCTCGAGGTGGTTTCTAGCGGGGTGAGGGTGAGTTGCGGCACGGAAGCTTCGAGCCCGCAAAAGTTTTGGATCAGCACCAGAGGCACGGGGGTTTCGCTTTGGGGCAGCACCAGCACCGCCAGAAATTCCTTAGCCTCGCCATCGGCTTGCAATTCTATCTGCCATTGTTCGGCAATGGCGGGCCCGGCAATAATGGGTTGAGCAAGGGCGCTGCTGTCGAGCTTTGTTGTTTTAATCAGCGTGGCGTGACCCGTGTTTGGAATTTCCCCATAAACATTTTGCTCTAATATCTGGTGCATATTTTCACGGGCTTGCGGCCATTCTTCGCTATCCGATATGGGCAGGGGTGGCAGGTCAAATTGTTGTTTCGGAGTGATTGGCGCAGCCACAAGGGTCAGCTGCACGCGGTTTTGATAGGTGCAGGCGGCCATGAACAAGAGCGCCGCTATCATCAGCCCCCGGAAGATTCTATTTATCATGGGGCCATTCGCCTTTTAAAACCGTCCGGCCGGGCCGGGGAAAACAACAGGGCTTTCTGATCCGTCCTTGGCCACAGAAGCGACACCGAAGAAATAATTATCGATGACAATATTTTCCAATGTGTATTCGTTGACCTTGCCGACAAAGCGGGAATTGGTCCATTGCGCTTCGGTGGTCTCGCGCCAGTAAACGCGATAGCCCGCGAGATTGCGGGCGCGCTTGCCTCTAATTCTGTCCCAGCGCAAAATGGTTGATGGGCTGACCGCGCCTTCAATCTCGACATTTTCCGGGACTGGCGGCGCGTCCGCCATCATGGCGAGGGTAATCGCGTTAAGGCCGGTGATTTTAGCGGCGTAAACTTCGTCAACGCCGTCCATGACATCGCCATAGGCGCGGCCATTTTCGCTGCGCAAATCTTGATGCTGGCGATCATAATGCTCATGGGTTTCCATCAACCGCACGCCGGGAATGCCAGCCTCGTTAAATGGGCGATGATGGCCGCCGCGCCGAAAGCGATCCAGCCGGTAGACCATCATCACATCGAGATTGGTCATATATTGATCGGCCAAGCGATCGATTTGGCGGGCAATATTGCGCGACGGGCTGTCAACTTCACCGCCGGTAAAGCGACGCAGACGTGCTTCTTCGGGGGTTTCAACGGCGCGTGTGCCTTCTGAAAAAACCCTCAAAGTGGAATTGTCGATGACCCCGTCAATACCAGCAATATTGGAGATCATGTCATTATTTAATACCGCTTGAATATTCCAGCCTTGCTCTAAGGCGTGAGCGGCGACGATTTTACCCCCAAATAATCCCTGTTCTTCACCGGATAGGGCTGCATAGATGATGGTGCCGTCAAAATTATATTTTGATAAAATTCGCGCCGCTTCCAAGGTGCCTGCAACGCCAGAAGCATTGTCATTGGCGCCGGGGCTATCGGACCTGCCATCGAGGGGGTCGGTGACGCGGCTGTCAATATCGCCGCTCATCATCACAATGCGATTGGGGTCAAGATTGCCCCGTTGAATGGCCAGTACGGAGACGACAGCGGTGGGGTCCGGGATGCGCGGTTCACCGGATATTGTGTCGGTGATGTAAACCACTTCCAGACAACCGCCGCATTCTTCGGAAATGCGTTCAAACTCTTCAAAAATCCAGCGCCGGGCGGCACCGATACCACGGGTTTCGCTGACCGTATCGGAAAGGGTATGGCGGGTGCCAAAATCAACCAGAGTTTGAATATCGCTGCGTATACGCTCCGGTGAGGGGGCATTGGCGATATCATAAAGCTTCATCACTTCCGATGGTGGCGCTTTTATATCTTTGGCCAAGGATGGGGTGATAAGGGTGAAGCTGGCACAGGCGATGGCGATTATGGTTGTTTTTTTCATCGGGGTGATTTTCTCCAAAAGAACAGCCCGTAAGGATAGAGGAAAACCTCTCTTTGACCAAGGCGTCATCGATCAGTCAAACAAATGTGATGGCGGGCATTGCCCCTGTCTTTGGTGTTAAAACGGCGTTGGAATTGAGTTCAGACCCTAGTATAAGGGGCAAAAAGGAGCGCTACATGGTTGATTTCAAGGTTTCGCAACAACTGGCTCGGGTTAAACCCTCACCAACTTTGGCCGTTAGCCAAAAAGCGCGAGAGTTGAAGGCCAAAGGCGTGGATGTGATTGGCCTTGGGGCTGGGGAGCCGGATTTTGATACGCCGGAATTTGTCAAAGAGGCGGCGATTGCCGCGATCAGGCGCGGGGAGACCAAATATACCGCGATTGATGGTATCCCGCCCTTGAAAGAAGCAATCCGTAAAAAGTTCAAGCGCGATAATGATCTTGATTATGGTGCATCCCAAGTGACGGTATCCACCGGGGGCAAATATATGCTCTATGCGGCGCTGCTGGCTTCGCTTAATCCCGGCGATGAAGTGATTATCCCCGCGCCCTATTGGGTGTCCTATCCGGATATGACCTTGCTGGCAGGTGGTGTGCCGGTGATTGTCGAGACCAAAGAAGAAGACGGGTTTCGCCTGCAGGCAGAAGCATTGGCGTCGGCGATTACCGACAAGACCAAATGGCTGATTTTCAATTCGCCATCAAACCCCACGGGGTCGGCCTATTCGCGCGCGCAGATGCAGGCTTTGACCGATGTTCTGGTTGAGCATCCACAGGTGTTTGTCATGAGCGATGATATGTATGAGCATATTCTCTATGATGATTTTGAGTTTTTAACCCCGGCGCAGGTGGAGCCGAAATTATATAATCGCACTTTGACAGTGAATGGTGCGTCCAAGGCTTATGCCATGACCGGTTGGCGTATCGGCTATGCGGGCGGGCCGGAACCTTTGATTAAAGCTATCAACAAAGTGCTGTCGCAGACCACGTCCAATGCCTCCTCCATTAGTCAATGGGCGGTGGCGGCGGCGCTTGATGGGCGCCAAGACTTTTTGATTGAGCGCAACAAAGCCTTTAAGGCACGCCGCGATATGGTGGTTGAAATGCTGAACGAGGCCGAAGGGATTAGCTGCCGCAAACCGGAGGGGGCGTTTTATGTTTACCCGTCCTGCGCTGGCTGTATTGGCAAAATTACCAAGGGCGGGCGCAAGATTGAAAATGATGAGGATTTTGCCGCGGTCCTGTTGGAAGAAGAAGCGGTAGCGGTGGTGTTTGGCGCGGCCTTTGGTCTGTCGCCCTATTTTCGCATCTCCTATGCCACTTCAGACAGCCTGTTAAAGCGGGCTTGTGAGCGGATACAGAAATTCTGCGCGGGTCTGCACTAGGCATATCGGAAAATTCGATAGTAATAACCATTATTATCTATTTGAATAATGGTGGGTCATCCCCATATACTCTCTTGTAACAAGGAGAGCTGAAAAATGACCCGTACAAAAACAACCAAGAAAACCACAAGCCGCAAAACCAATGCTGTGGCTGATGCCATGGCCCGTGTGTTGGCTGACACCTATGCGGTTTATCTGCAAACCCATAGCTATCACTGGAATGTCACCGGTCCACAATTTCATTCGCTGCATATGATGTTTGAGGTGCAATATAATGAAATGTGGATGGCAGTGGATTTGCTGGCCGAACGCATTCGCGCCCTTGGGGAATTTGCCCCCGGATCGGCGAAAAGTCTGGGTGCGCTGTCGGATATCAGCTTTGGCAGGGATGAAACGCCCAAAGCCGAAACCATGGTGAAAAATCTGCTGAAGGCCCATGAGGCACTGATTAAAAATGCAAAAACCGCCCGCGATGTAGCGGCCAAAGCAGGCGATAGCGAAAGCGAAGATATGTTGATTGCGCGCATTCAGGAGCATGAAAAAACTGTGTGGATGCTGCGCGCCACGCTGGGGTAATCAACCCATCGGATTTGGGAGATTTGTAGAAGGCTGCTCTCCCCTCAGCCCCCTAAAGGCCTTCTATAAAAATCGCCCCTGTCTTTTTAAGGCAGGGGCGATTGTTTTTTTAATTTTAATCTTTGAGAGATTACCAGATGGTGACGCGCTCTTCCGGTGGTAGATAAAGCGCATCATCTTCCTTGACATCAAAGGCCGCATACCAAGCGTCCATATTGCGCACAATGCCATTGGTGCGATATTTCGATGGCGAGTGGCTGTCTGTGGCGAGGCGACGAGCCAATTCATCTTCACGATATTTGCGCTTCCAAACTTGTGCCCAGGCCATGAA
>WFQB01000100.1 GCA_015487305.1 Parvularculaceae bacterium
CCTTTCGGGGTGGCTATCATTGAAGGCGATATTGGCTCTGATGCGAAAGTGGTTGAGAGCAATCGCATGTTTGCGGAAACGTTTACGATTGAAGGCAAGGCGCCTTTATTTGGCGATTGCTTCTCCGGGGACACGGTGCGCGAAGTTGCCAATGCGATTAAAAACCGCGGTGCTGCGGCGGCTTTGGCAAGGCCGGTTGAAGTGGAAGTGGGCGAGGGCGCCAATGCACGCTTCATTGCCCTTTATGCAAGACCGGTCAAGCGTCGTCGCGGCTCTTATGGTAAGCGCCGGACTATTCTTTATGCGGTTGATGTTACTTTCCAAAAGCGCATGGAAGAAGATTATTCCCAAGACCAGAAGCTGAAAACCATTGGCCATTTGGCAGGCTCCATCGCCCACGATTTTAATAATGTTTTGCTGGTGATTATGGGATCGGTGGAATTGCTGATGCGCCGTCATACGGTGGGTGATCCGTCCTATCCTGATCTTGTGCAGATTGAACAAAATGCACAGCGAGCGCGCAATTTGACACGCAATCTTCTTGCCTTTTCGCGCAAGCAAACCCTGCAATCGGAAGTCGTGTCGATTACCGAAATGCTGCGCGAATTTTCACCCTTCCTTAATCGCTCCATCACCGAACGCATTCAGCTTGAGGTGATTAATGGTCGTGGCCTTGCCAAGGTGAAGGCGGATAAAGGCCAGTTGGAAATGGCTATAATGAATCTTGCGGTCAATGCCCGTGATGCCATGCCGCAAGGGGGCAGTCTGGTTATTGAAACCAGAAATGTTCCGGCGGCGGAAATTTCTTCCTTTGGCTATGCGGTGCTGGATGATGTCGACCATGTCTTGATCGAAGTTTCTGATAATGGCTCCGGGGTTCCGACGGAAATTGCCGACAAAATCTTTGAGCCTTTCTTTACCACTAAGGGCGAAGGCAAGGGCACTGGGCTTGGTCTGTCCACGGTCTATGGTGTCATCGGTCAGATGGGCGGGCGTATTTTCTTGCATAACCGTCCGGGCGAAGGGGCAAGTTTCAGAATTTTCCTACCAGCCTATTATGCCGATGAAGAAAAGCAAAGCGAAGAAGGCAAAGAGGCGAGCGCATCAGGGCCTTCGGAAAGCGGTGACCTTACCGGGCGTGGGCGGATTTTAGTGGTTGAAGATGAAGATGGGCCACGGCGCATTGTGGTGCGGGCCTTGCAAATGTGTGGCTATGAAATTATCGAGGCTTGCGATGGCGATGAAGCGTTGGAAATTCTTGAAGAAACCAATGAGCCGTTTGATCTCATCCTGTCCGATATTATGATGCCGGAAATGGATGGGCCAACGCTTATTCAAACTGCTGGGGAACGCCTTGGTGGTGCCAAGGTGATTTTCATGTCCGGCTATGCGGAAGGCTCCATGCGCGATAAGCTCGATCAGATTAACGATGCGGGCTATTTACAAAAGCCGTTTTCTATCAAAACCGTGGCGGCGAAAGTCAAAGAGGCTTTGGCGAGCTAATTTGGGGCTGTTTTGCGCCCTTGACCTTATGTCTGGTTGGGCCGACATTGGCCTTTTAGGAATGAGGTCAGGGAGGTTCCATTGATTAAAAAGCTTGCTCTTGGTGTTGGGGCGCTGGTTGCGCTTACTATTTTTGCCTTTGCTTTATGGTATTTTCGTCCCTGGTCGGATTTGTCGCCTTCGGATGTTTCGCGATTGAAAAATCTTGATGAGCGGATTGAAGTTTACCGCGAAATGGATGAGGTGTTGCCCTCGCGCAAAATCGAAGGGGTTTCCAATCCGCTTCCTTTACCGCGCAATATCCAACCTTTAAATGTTACTTATGAATTTGATGGCAAACAAAAAAGCCTGGACGAGTTTATTAAAGAGCGCACCATTACCGGTCTGGTTGTCTTAAAAGATGGGGTGCTGGTGCATGAATCCTATTATCTTGGAGAAGAGCCGGAAAGCCGTCACACATCCTGGTCGGTTGCCAAAAGCTATATTGCTACTCTGGTCGCTATGGCGCTTGAGGAAGGATTGATTTCTTCGATTGATGATAAGGCGGAAAAATATGTGCCGGAATTTGCCGGCACGGATTTTGGAGATACGTCCATTCGCCATTTGCTGATGATGTCGTCAGGGATTGATTTTAACGAAGATTATGAAGCTGAAGGCTCGGATATTCGCAATCTTTTCTTTGGGGTTTTTGTTTTCAATGCCGATGTGGACAAGATGGTGCGCAAATATAAGCGCAACCGTCCGGCCGGTCAGGATTTTGATTATATCAGCCCCAATACGCATGTTTTGTCGGCGGTGGTGCGGGCGGTTTATGGCAAGCCGATTGCGACGCTCATTGATGAAAAACTTTATAAGCCTTTGGGCATGCCGACGGCCTATTGGAATCAAGATCGCAAGGGCGAAAAGGGCAAGGCGATTGGTTATTGCTGTTTGTCGACCCGCGCCGTTGATTATGCCCGCTTTGGGCAGCTTTATTTGCAAGATGGGGTGTGGCAGGGGAAGCGAATTTTGCCTGAAGGCTGGGTCGATACTATCTCAACCCCGCGGGCTGATTTCCAAGAACCTGTGCCGGGGGAGCATTTTGGCTATTCCTATCAGTTCTGGATTCCCCCGGACTATGATGGCGAGTTTTTTGCAGCCGGTTATAATGGTCAAATCATTTGGGTTGACCGCAAGCGCGGTGTGGTGATTGTGCGGACCTCGGCGGACCGTTATTATATTGAAAATGCCGATGAAAATATCGCCGTGATGCGGGCAATTGCCAAAGCGGTATCCGGTGAAAATTTGGACGATGCACCTCAAGAGAGCGCGGCGTCTCAATAATTACAATGGCTTTAATCGCGTGACATGGCCCATTTTGCGGCCCGAGCGCTGATGGCGCTTGCCGTAAAGGGTGAGCAGCGCGCCTTGCTCGGCAGTGAGGGCCTGCCAGTTGGCGGCATCTTCGCCGATCAGGTTTTCCATTTCGCAATTGGAATGGCGCGCTGTGTCGCCAAGGGGCCAGCCGGCAATGGCGCGGATGTGATTTTCAAATTGCGATATGCCGCAAGCCTCTACGGTCCAATGGCCGGAATTATGCACGCGGGGGGCAAATTCATTGACCATGAGGCTGTCATCTTTGCCGACAAAAAATTCAATGCCAAGGACGCCTATATAATCAAGGGCATTGGCGATTTTCATGGCGATGGTGCGGGCCTCGGTAATGATGGGAGCGTCGGCGCCGCTTGGCACGATGGAGCGGCGCAAAATGCCGCCTTTATGAATATTGCGCGCCGGGTGATAGGTCTTGCTGTTGCCATCTGCGCCGCGTACGGTGATGACGGATATTTCAAGCGCAAAATCAATAAAGCCTTCTAAAATGGCTGGGGCGCTTTGCATTGCTTTCCAGCCATTTGTTATGTCATTTTGATTTTTGATGATCGCCTGACCTTTGCCGTCATAGCCAAGCCGTCTGGTTTTGAGGAGTGCGGGCAGGCCAAGATTTTCTATGGCGGTGCGCAACCGAGCTTCGTTTTCGACTGGCTGATAGGGGGCAGTGGCAATGCCAATATCCTGTAGGAAGTTTTTTTCGCGCAAACGGTCTTGCGAAATTTCCAAGGCTTTGGGTGGTGGGGCCAGCGCGCTGCCGGCAGCTTGTAAAAATGCCACCGCATGGGCCGGGACATTTTCAAATTCATAGGTGATGACATCGCATTCGGCGCTAAGGGCCGCCAAAGCGGTTTCATCATCATAATCGGCACAAATCATCGCGCGAGCGATTTTTCCGGCGGGGCAATTTCTGTCCGGATCGAGAATGATGCAGGAAAACCCCAACCTGCTTGCGGCCATGGCCAGCATTCGCCCAAGCTGGCCGCCGCCTAAAATACCAATGGTTGCGCCGGGGGATAAGGTTTTCATGAAAAGCGGGCTCTTTTTCTAAGCGGTTGGGTCTTCGCTAACGGCTTGTGATTGGTGTGTGCGCCATTGATCAAGTCTGCTGGCGAGGGCGTCATCATAAAGGGCTAAAATGGCGGCGGCCATAAGAGCGGCGTTAATCGCGCCGGCGCGGCCAATCGCTAGCGTGCCCACGGGAATGCCGGCCGGCATTTGGGCAATGGAAAGAAGAGAATCAATGCCGTTTAGGGTTTTGGACTGTATTGGCACCCCAAGCACTGGCAATGGTGTCATGCTGGCGGCCATGCCGGGCAGATGCGCCGCGCCGCCCGCGCCAGCGATAATGCATTTAAGGCCACGGGATTTGGCGCAAGTGGCGTAATCATAAAGACGCTTTGGGGTGCGATGGGCCGAAACGACCTTCACCTCATGGGAAATCTTAAGCTCTGTTAAGCAATTTGCCGCATGTTCCATGGTTTCCCAGTCAGATTTACTGCCCATGATTAGCCCGACCAGTGCCATTGGGGGGGTGAGTGGGGATTTGCCTGCCATTATCCATGCCTCCAAAGCGCGACTGTATAACAGGTTTCCCGCCAGTCTCAATCAGGAGGTTTCCAGAAAATTACCAAGACTCACGAAAAAGCAGATTAAATGTGATCGGCCATTTTAGCAGTTTTTCAGGACTTTCCCCTTAGCCTCATCTTTATAGAGGGCGTATCGGGCAGATTGGTGGAAAACCAACAAAGCAGCACCGGGGGGTGGTGGACATGGAAGAATTGAAAAATAATATCAAAAAACTGGCACGGTCACAGGCTGACGCAGAAGCGGTTATCGCCGCTAATCGCGATGATCAGTCACCTGAAGTTCAGGCCAAAATTATCGAATTGGAATGCGAGGTCAAAAAACTTCGCGAAGAATTGGTGTTGGCCCGGCGGCGGGTTGAGGAATTAACCGAACTTGCCGATCAGGATCCTTTAATTGAAATTATGAACCGTCGCGCCTTTGTGCGGGAGTTGAGCCGGGTTATGGCCGCGGTGGAGCGCTATGATTTTTCTGCCAGCCTCATCTATGTGGATCTAAACGGTTTGAAAAAAATCAATGACGAAAAAGGCCATGCTGCCGGTGATGCGGTGTTGAAATATCTGGGGGAAACCTTTGCCACCCATGTGCGCCAAACTGATGCGGTGGCGCGTCTTGGCGGCGATGAGTTTGGTATTGTTTTAACCCACGCTTCAACCCGCGAAGCACAACGCAAAATGCAACGCATGGCGGCGATTATCACGGCCAAGCCACTAAAGTTTAACGGGATGGATATTCGCGTTTCAGTTTCCTGGGGGGTGTTTCCTATTTTGAAAGGTCAGGATGTGGAAGAAGCTTTGCGGGCGGCTGATGCGGCGATGTATTCCCAGAAAAAAGCGCGCTATAGCATGGCGACTTAAATTTTTGGATTTTGCATTTGTTTAAAAACCCCGATCAATTATCGGGGTTTTTTGTTGTTTGTGCTTTGGTGTCGGTTTTATTTTAAGATCTTCTTCATGGGCCTTTATGGCGCCTTAACGGAAAGAAAAGCTTTAAGCATTTGGTTACAAAAAATATCCGGATACAGAGCAATAAATGATAGCACTTTACCCGTATTTAACGCCCTGTGTCCCATAGTAAGAAAACAAAAAACAAGAATGGGGTCCCTTAAGGGGATTTAAGTGCAAAATCATGGGTCGTAAATTTCAATCAACATGCCGCGCCTGTGGCGCCGAGGCTTTAACACCGCTTTTCAGTCTTGGGGGTGATGATGCTTTTGTATTATGTGATCCATTACAAGATGGCAAAGCGTGTGGTTTGGTGCAACGGGCAGAAGCGGCTGATATAGAATCGCGCAGGCCGGTACCGGCCACCCAGACCGACAAGCATCGCCAGCGTTCGTTGGTGGCGGAAGTTATGGAAATGTTATCGACCCGTGATGGTCGGGCGCTGGATATTGGCTGCGGGGATGGCTCTTTGCAAGCGCAATTTCCGCGCTGGATTGAAACATTTGGTACCAATGAATGTGCTAATCTGGCGGTTAATGCTGATGCCATGACCGGACGCTTTCCCGGAAAATCTCTTTTGCGCCGTTTGAAGGTAAAAGCTGGTGAGGGTGGCTTTGATGTCATTACTTGCGTTGATGAATTTGCGGCGACCAATAACGCCAAAGAATTTTTGGCCGCAAGCGCAGAGCTGTTGGCCTATGATGGTGTGTTTGTTCTGGAGACGCCTTATCTTTCTTTGGCGCTGATGCGCAATGATGTTGGGCAGTTCAATCAAAGGGCGCAAGGGATTTACACTCTTTCGGTTCTGGAAA
>WFQB01000101.1 GCA_015487305.1 Parvularculaceae bacterium
CATGGGGGCCTTCTGGTGTCGGGGCGTAAATGCCAATGCCTTTGGCGAAGTTTTTTCCCTGTCTATTGCTGGGCAGAACCGCGTCTATCTTTATTTTCAACTGGCGCGCCGCTTCGCTAAGCGTCTCATCGCCGGTATGGGAAACGAAATGCATGCCAAGATGCAAGGCTTCAAGCTCCAATGTTGTGAGCGTCAGGGGTGGAATAAAAATCGGCTCGCGCAACATATAGCCAAGCCCGCGCTCGCCTTCTATCGGCACGCCCGAAGCGGTGAGCGTATCAAGGTCGCGATAGATAGTGCGCAGGGAAACTTCAAGGCGTTCGGCGAGATCGCGGCCACGCCATAGCCGACCGCCTCTGAACAACTGGATCAGTTCAAACAGGCGGTCGGTGCGGCGCATTTTACTATCCCTTGCTGGCCATTAATTGTTCATGGCGCATTTTGGCACTGCCCATGTCGATCATGGCGATGAAGGGGGCGAGGTCTTTGTTTTTGAGGAAAGCATCGCCCGCTTTCTTGGCCTGTTCCATGCTCGCCCATTCGAGATGGTCGAGCCATTGACCGTCTTCGCC
Organism: Parvularculaceae bacterium; assembly: GCA_015487305.1. Taxonomy (GTDB): domain Bacteria; phylum Pseudomonadota; class Alphaproteobacteria; order Caulobacterales; family Parvularculaceae; genus S012-90. The sequence goes on from WFQB01000101.1 coordinate 573, forward strand.
TTTGGACAGACGGCGGCGGATGAAGCCGTCACAGCTTTCAACAAAATGGTCGACCGCTTTGGAGGCTGCAACGAAATCGGCATCACTGACATTGGCGTTAAGTTTGAAGCTGACGGCTTCGATTACGGGATTGTTCATATTCTTGTCTCCTTGGTTTGGGAGGTTCTCACATCTTTGGCCTGAGGCCCTTCGAGGCCCGGATTTGCCGGGCACCTCAGGGTGAGCGTGACGCAAAATGCGAGCGCGCTCGGTGGGCTAGGGTTGGAACTTCCATTTTCGAACCAGAAGGCGATAGCATAGCCCAACTGACATGAATCTGTCAGTTGAAAACAGGCCTAGAGCATTTCCACTTTTCGGGAAGTGCTCTATTCCGTTTTGTCGATTTTATATTCCACATGGGTCGGGAACGGGATTGAAATGCCTTCGCGGTCAAAGGCCTGTTTGACCGCTCGGGTAATCGCCCATTGGCTGCCAAGATAATCTTCGGCATTGACCCAGAACCGGCACAGAATATTGACCGAGAAATCGCCGAGACTTTCGACCTCGATAATCGGTTCGGGGTCTTGCTGGATTTCCTTATATTCGGCGCAGGTTTTGCGGATTATCTCTCGGGCCTTGTCGAGATCATCATCATAGGAAATGCCGAAAATCAAATCCACGCGCCTTTTGCCATAGGCGGCAAAATTGATAATCGCGCTGTCCCAGATCATGCCATTGGGAATGATCACTTTGCGATTATCGGTGGTGGCCATTTCGGTAAAAAACAGATTGATATCGCGGATCGAGCCTTCATAGGAGCCGGCGCTGATAAAATCGCCGAGTTTGAACGGGCGGAAAATAAGCAGCATCACCCCCGAGGCCACATGGCTGAGCGAGCCTTGCAGGGCCAGACCGATGGCGAGACCGGCCGCGCCGAGAATGGCGGCAAAGCTGGTGATCGGCACATCGAACACGCCGATGACGGCAATGATGACCGTGGCGATGGCGGTGTAATGGGCAAGAGAGGCCAAAAAGCCGATAACGATAGGGTCAATACGTTTGGCTTTGGACAGCACTAACCGCACGGCGCGCTTTATCCGCCCGGCAACGAATAGTCCGATGATGAGGATGGCCAAAGCGGCGAGGGCCTGCAGGCCAAATTTTATGACAATGGGGAAAATGGCATCAAGCAATTCACTGACCGAAAAATCCGACAGGTTAAGCTCTGAAAGGCTGTTTTGTAATTTCATTATTCATCCGTTTGCTGAAGAATTAGCCGCGCTTATCCACATTGGCCGCGATGACGCAAAGCCTGATCGGCGAGTACCAATGCCATCATGGCTTCAGCAACTGGCACGGCGCGAATAGCAACGCAAGGGTCATGGCGACCTTTGGTGATGATCTCGCGCTCCTCGCCCTCGCGGGAAATGGTTTTGCGCGGAGTTAGAATTGACGAGGTGGGTTTGATGGCAATTCGGGCGATAATGTCCTGACCGGTTGAAATGCCACCCAATATGCCGCCGGCTTTATTGGAGAGAAATTCCGGACCATCTGGCCCCATGCGTATTTCATCGGCATTTTCTTCGCCGGTTAAAGAAGCAGCCTCAAGCCCCGCGCCAATTTCGACGGCCTTTGCGGCATTGATTGACATCAGCGCTTGTGCCAGTTCGGCGTCGAGCTTGCCTGCCGTTGGCGCGCCGAGTCCGGCGGGAAAGCCATGGGCGATAATTTCAACTAGGCCGCCCACAGAGGAGCCGTTTTTGCGAATTTGATCGAGATAGGCTTCCCAATCTTGGGCGGCGGCAGGGTCCGGGCAGAAAAATGGGTTGTCGTTAAGATGCGTCCGATTGGCGCGGGCGGGGTCGATTTTTTTTGTACCCATCTGGATGAGTGCGCCGGTGATTGAAATATCGGAGCCGTAAAGATGGGTGAGGACTTGCCAAGCCACGGCACCGGCGGCAACCCGCATGGCAGTTTCCCGGGCCGATGCGCGCCCGCCGCCGCGATAATCGCGCAGGCCATATTTGGCGTCATAGGTAAAATCTGCGTGGCCGGGGCGGTAGAGATCGCGAATATCGCTATAGTCTTTGGAGCGCTGATCGGTGTTTTCAATGAGCAGAGAGATTGGCGTGCCGGTGGTACGCGGGCCGTCAGTGCGATCGTCTTCAAACACCCCGGAGAGGATTTTGACCTTATCGGCTTCTTGGCGTTGGGTGACAAATTTGCTGCTGCCCGGACGGCGGCGGTCGAGGGCCGCCTGTATCATCGCCTCGGTCAGTAAAATGCCCGGGGGACAGCCATCAATCACGCAGCCAATGGCTTCCCCATGGGATTCCCCCCAGCTGGTCACGCGAAACAGTTTGCCATAGGTGTTATCAGACATGGTTCATGGTATAACCGAGACACGGGGCCAAAAGAAACAGGATAAACCAAAAATGATTGCGAAAGTTGATATTCCAAAATCCCCTTCTGCGGAGCAATATAGCGCTGAGGCCGATCAGGGGGATGTTTTTACCGCCAAAGAGCCCTTGGCTTTGTTCGCGGACTGGTTTGAAGAGGCCAAGAAATATGAGGTTAACGACCCCGGAGCCTTTACATTGGCGACCGTGGATGCGGCGGGCATGCCTGATTGTCGGGTGATATTGTTGAAAGATCTAAGCGAGGACGGGTTTTCCTTTTACACCAATAGCCAAAGCACCAAGGGCTTGCAGCTTGCCCAGCGTCCGGCAGCGGCCATGTGCTTTTTCTGGAAAAGCATCAGACGGCAGGTTCGGGTGCGCGGCATGGTTAGCGAAATTTCAGATGCAGAATGTGACGCCTATTTTGCTACCCGGGCCCGCATGGCTCAAATTGGCGCCTGGGCGTCGCAGCAATCGCGGGAATTGCCTGATGCCAATGCCCTTAAGGCGCGCATTGCGGAGCTGGAAGCAGAATTTGATGGCAAAGAGGTGCCGCGCCCGCCCCATTGGCGGGGCTATTTGATTACCCCGCAAAGCATGGAGTTTTGGGTTAATCGCCCCTTTCGCCTCCATGATCGGGTGATTTATAGCCGCCAAGATGATGACTGGCGCGAAGAGCGACTTTATCCTTAAATTTAAGTGGCCTAGCGCTCCATTTTAGCACAAGAATGGCGTGGATTTTGCGTATCCTGATGGTAGTTTCATCGGGTAGGCATTTGGCCTGCTTTAAGATTGGGTCGGGGTTTATGGGCAATTCAGCCAGTTATAGAAATACAGGATTGATAAGGGCTTTGGCTCTGGCCGGGGCTTTGGTGGCCAGCCTGTGGGTTGGTTTTGTTGGTGTTGCCAAAGCGCAGATTTATGTGGGGCCGACGGACCAATATCGCAATCTGAATGCGGCCGTGTTTGCGGCGCACCCGGGTGAGACGATTTATATCGCCCCCGGCACTTATTTTGTGCGCGATCTTGCCATCAATAAATCCTTGACCCTGATCGGTGAGGGCAGTGTGGTGCTGAAAGCGCGCCGCCCCGTGGCCAAGGGATTATTGGTGCCCTTGGCGGGGGTTTCGCTGACGGTAGAAAATCTGATTTTTGAAGGGGCACGCTCGCCGGATTTGAACGGGGCGGGCATTCGCCATGAAGGCGCGCTGTTGACTGTGCGCAATAGTGAATTTCGCGATAATGAAAATGGTATTCTGGCAACCGGCACGCAAGCCAGTGAGGTGATTATTTCCGGCTCACGGTTTTATCGCAATGGCCATGGGGATGGCTATTCACACGGAATTTATGTTTCCGTGGGGGCACGCCTCGAGATTACGGATAGTATTTTTGAGGGCACACACATAGGCCATCATGTGAAAAGTCTTGCGGACTATACCTATATTTCCAATGTCTCGTTTATCGATGGCGACGGTGAGCCAAGCTATATGGTTGATGCCTCCAAAGGGGGTGTTGTGATTATTGAAGACAGTGAGTTTACCCGCGCAGAGTCTGCGTCGCAGGATAATTTTTTCAATTATGACACCAGTCGTGGGGGCGAGCGGCGGCAGATTTCCCTGCGGCGCAATCTCTTTCACAATGCCAAGCCTCGCGGGAATATATTGCGCAATCCGGAGCGCGTCGCCGTGGAATATCGCGATAATGAGATTATCAATCTGCATGGAGCGGCTTTGCGCGAGCCCAAAGATAGTGGGGGTGTTGCGGCTGGGCCTTTAAGTGGTGGTGCCGCATCACTTTATTTTACTGATCCTGCTTTGGCCAAGTCTGTTTCTTCTGCAAGTGCAGAAAATGAGAAAGAAGCTGCGAGCGAAGATAATGGCCTGCATATTTATAGCGAAGAGGAGCTTGCCGGGCTGACACCTTTGCAACGCAAGCGGGTTTTGCAATTACAGGAAAAGCTAAAAGCGCAAAGGGAAGATTATGTGCCGGACCCTGCAAATGCGCCTGCTACAATGCAGGATATGCCGTATCATCAGGCTGATGGCGGGCCGGTTAATTTACTGCCAGAAAGCGTGCGCGGCTTTGCCTCGCCGGACCTTGTGCCGGATTTTGTTTTGGCTGCGGCGGGGCCAGCAAAGCGACAATCGCAGGTCGGCTCTCGCGGGAGCGGGGCCGAGAATGATCTTTTGCCCCTGCCGGATTTTGCGGCGCGCGCAACTTCGGATGATATTGTTCCCTTAAATCTTGTGCCTTTAAGCGGCGGCGGCGCGCGAACGTCTTATGTCAGTTTTGGGCAGGTGTTTCGTGAAAGTGCATTCTTTCCGGACAGTCAGAGTCTGGCCTTGCGTATTGGTGATAATATTTTTCCGGTGCAAAGCGATGGTAAGGCTTTTTATGCCAATGGGTCTTTGAAGCATGGGGTGCTGACGGTGCGCATTCCGCGTGGCCTCAACGGAAAGCCATGGCAGGCCATGTTGGTGCGGCAGGATTTAAGGGCGGCTGAGAGTATACCGTTAGATGTACCGGAGGATTTCACCCTTGAGCTTACTATTGCTGGCCGTGATGGGGCGGGCAATGATTTTTCCGAACGTTTGTTGTTGCGCGATATTTTGGAAAAGGCCCTGAATGAGGGCGGTGCGGAGGTTTGGCTTTCGGGGTCGCAGGTGCAGGAATTTTCAACCTCCGTTCGGGTCGAGCCTTTGTTGACAATACGGATTGATTTTCGCCTTTATGGGGACGGGGTTATTCGCACCGTATTGAGTTTTGAAAACCATGACAGTTTTTCAAAAGTAAAACGCGACCTTGTTTATGATGTTGATTTTAGCGATGGCAATGTGGTGTTTGATCGCGAGCAATCTATTGCCCATCATCGCGCATCCAATTGGCGCAAAACCATCTGGCAGGGGGGATTGCCAAGCTTTGATGTGGTGCATGACCCGAAATATTTGCGCTCAAGTTTTGCGGTGCCGCCGCTTGATCTTGACCTGCCTGCTTCGCGCGCGTCCGTGCAGCGATTGATTGCGCAAAACAACAAAGCCGATAAAGGCAAGCTATCTAAAGGCATTGTCGAGCCCTATATGCCTGAATCCGGTGGTCGTGATGATCTGGGACCGGTGCCGAACTGGACGGCTTTATGGCTGAAAACGGCGGCTCCCGGCCTGAAACAGGTGATGCTGGATCAGGCAGATGCCAGTGGTTCGGCCCCATGGCATTTCAATGATGAAAATGGCTTGCCGATTCGTGTTGATCATTACCCAAAGTTTTGGGCTGATGCCCGTGGTAGCGATGAAAAGGGCGCAAGCCTGCCGCAGGTTTTTTTCGACAGCGATGATGCAGGCTGGTTTCCCGACCATAGTCACAAGCCCGCTCTGGCCATGGTGCCTTATCTGATTACCGGCGATCAATATTATCGCCGGGAATTGGCCCATGAGGCGGCTTATGCTTTGTCAGGCTTGTGGCCGGATTTGCGCGGGGGCCAAGGAAATGATTCAGGAGCGGGGCTTTTGGTGGTGGAGCAAGAGCAGCCACGGGCGCGGGCCTGGGCTTTGCGGGATTTGAGCGATGCGGCTTTCATTTTGCCGGATGATGATCCGCTTAAAGACTATTTTGTTGAGGCCTTGGCGCAAAATCTTGCCTATTTACGCCGCTCTTATGTGGATGAGGGCCGGATGGATGCCGCCGGGGAAGTTGAGGGCTGGTTTGATGAGGTCTCGAAACTGCCGCCGGGGCGGATATCCCCTTGGCAAAATGATTATATGGCCATGGTGATTGGACTTGCGGCTTTGCGTGGCTCGGTTGAGGCGGGCGAAGTGATGGCATGGCTTGCCCCATGGCAGGTGGGGCGGTTTCTGGCGGAGGGTGCGGACCCGCGCCTTGGGCCCGCCTATGCCCATATTGCCCGCGACCCACAAACGCTGGCGCCTTATGATAGCTGGCAAAAAGTGATGGAAGAGACCCGCAAAACCCCAAGTGCTTTGGAGGTTTACGCCGATGATGGCAATGGCTATCTGGCCAGCGCCTATGGGGCTTTGGCCATGGTCTATCTCACCACCGGATCAGAGCAGGCGATTGCGGCGATGGTGGTGCTGAACCGCGAATTTGCCGATGCGCGGCTGTTTGATGCGACGATTAGAGGCGGGGTTTATGATCAGGCAAGCATGATCAATGGTTTGATTTCCTTGCGCGGGGAATGGGAGAGCATGCGCAAGGT
>WFQB01000102.1 GCA_015487305.1 Parvularculaceae bacterium
GTGGATAATAGCGAATTATGGCGCGGCCAAGAGGCCAGCAAAGCCGATATTGACGAGGCGATAGTAAGCGCCCATGCGGCATTTTTGACATGGCGTAAAAAACCTTTTGCCCATCGGTTGGCGATTATCGAAGCCTTTAGCGATGCGCTCAAAGAGAACAAAGACGATCTCGCCCACACCATAGCCCGCGAAACCGGCAAAGCCCTATGGGATGCCAGCGGAGAAGTCGCAGGCATGATTGGCAAGGGGGCGATTTCCGTCAAAGCCTATATGGAGCGCACCGGAACCCATGAAACAGACGCGGCGGGCGCAAAATTACGCATCGCCCATAAGCCCCATGGAGTGATGGTGGTTTTGGGGCCATTTAATTTCCCCGGCCATCTACCCAATGGCCATATCATTCCGGCACTACTGGCGGGTAACACAATTGTTTTTAAACCAAGCGAAATGACCCCGCTGGTCGCGGAAAAAACTTTAAAGCTGTGGGAAAAAGCAGGCCTGCCCAAAGGGGTTATCAATCTTGTCCATGGGGCGCGGCGGGTTGGCGAAGAGTTGATCGCCCATGAAAAAACCCGTGGTGTTTTATTCACTGGCGGTGTGCCTGCGGGGCTTGCCATTCACAAGGCGCTTGGCGGGCAGCCGGAAAAAATTCTGGCACTGGAACTTGGCGGCAATAATCCGCTTATCGTATGGGATGCAGCAGATAAAACCGCCGCCGCCCGCATCATCATTCGCTCGGCCTTTATTTCGGCGGGACAAAGATGCACCTGCACCAGACGGTTAATTATTGAAGACGGGGCTTCCGGCGATGCCCTCATCGAAACCTTAAATGAGCTGACCGGTAAACTCACTATAGACAAGCCCGAAACCGAGCCGCAGCCCTTTATGGGCGCGCTGATCTCCCCCAAAGCTGCCGAAGAGGCTCTCGCCGCACAAGCGAACCTTATCAAAAGCGGCGCTATTGCTATACGCGAAATGACCACCGCGCCCGTCGGACCTGCCTTTGTCACTCCCGGCATTTTAGATGTCACCACCGCAAGCCATCGCCCGGATACGGAAGTTTTTGCCCCCATGTTGCAAATCATCCGTGTCAAGACTTTCGATGCCGCCCTTGAAGAGGCCAATAATACCAAATTTGGACTGGCTGCCGGATTGCTGAGTGACAAAAAAGATTTATGGGAGCGCTTTGCCCTTGAAATTGATGCAGGGGTGGTCAATTGGAATCGCCAGACCACTGGCGCTTCTGGCGCTGCGCCCTTTGGCGGGGTCGGGCATTCGGGCAATCACCGCCCGGCCGGATATTATGCCGCTGATTATTGCGCTTGGCCAATGGCGTCTTTACTTGGCGAAGGACCGGTAAGTGATGATGTAAAAATTATCGGAATTGATACATGAGCAATATTGTAAATGCTTTTGAATATAATTTTGACGGGCTCGTGGGTCCGACCCATAATTATGGCGGGCTGGCGATTGGCAATCTTGCCTCCATGGGCAATAGCGGCACGATCTCCAATCCACGTGCTGCGGCGCTGCAGGGCTTGCAAAAAATGCGAACCTTGATGGAGATGGGCTTACGCCAAGGAGTTTTGCCACCCCATGAGCGCCCTTTCCTGCCGCGCCTTCGCCAACACGGATTTTCCGGCAGTGATGAACAGGTTTTGCAAAGCGCATGGAAAAATGATCCGGCACTTTTATGCAATCTGTCTTCTGCCGCCCCCATGTGGACCGCCAATGCGGCAACAATCTCCCCCAGCGCTGACAGCCAAGACAAGAAAGTTCACTTCACCCCGGCCAATCTTACTGCCATGTATCACCGCTCTATAGAGCATGAATTTACCGGACGAGTTTTGCGCGAGATTTTCGCCGATGAAAACTATTTTGCCCATCACAAAGCCGTGCCCGCAGGTGGCAAAATGGGTGATGAAGGCGCGGCCAATCATGGCCGCTTTGCACCCAGCCATGGCGCGGCCGGGGTTCAGCTTTTTGTCTATGGGCGCTCGGCCTTTGAGAAAAACCTTGATGTGCATTTTGAAGGGCGCCAAGCCTTGGAAGCCTCGCAGGCCATCGCCCGCCAACACCGCCTGAACCCCGCGCAGACGGTTTTTGCCCGCCAAAGCCAAAAGGCGATTGATGCCGGTGCGTTTCACAATGATGTGGTGTCCGTAACCAATGGCCGGGTTTTGTTTTATCACCAGCACAGTTTTGAAAACACCGCGCAATGTTTTGCGGATATTCGCCGCGCCTGTGAGACGCTTGGGTTTGAACCCGATTTTGTTGAAGTTAGCGCCGATGCGGTTAGCCTTGAAGATGCAATCTCGTCCTATCTTTTTAATTCGCAACTCATCACCACCCCCAATGGCGAAACGGGTTTAATCCTACCGCAAGAAGCCCATGACAATCCGCGCACCAAAGCCTGGCTTGACGCCCATATAGCAGGTAATGGCCCCATCCGCTTTGCCAAATATCTCGATCTCAAGCAAAGCATGCGCAATGGCGGAGGCCCCGCCTGTCTGCGTTTGCGGGTGGTTTTAAATGAGAGCGAAGCGGCCAGCATTTCAAAATGCGTGCTGGATGAAGCGCTGATTATACGATTAGAGCAATGGGTAGAAAAACATTATCGCGACCAGCTGGAAATTAAAGACCTTGGCGACCCAGAATTTCTTGGCGAGGTTTACGCAGCGCTTGAGGAATTAACAGATATTCTCTCACTGGGTGCAATTTACGATTTCCAGCGTTAGATAGAAAATAATGAGCCGTAAAGTCGTCATCCCAGGCGCGATACGGCATGAGATGACGCTTCTCGTCCTTCGACTTCGCTCAGGATGAGGCCGGCACCCATCTCTGACCCTCCCCACTCTGATTGCCCGGTTGTTTTTTGTTGAAATATTCCAAAACAAACTTCTTTTGCACCCGGAATATTCTTTCCGAGATGGGTCCCCGCCTCTCGCCGCGCTGGCGCTGGCGCAGCGGGTCGCGGGGATGACGCAAATTTGAGCATATCGTATGAAATTGAAAGACTGTGCTGATGGCCGCCCTCTGGATGAGCAAGAGGACAAACGATAGATTGCAAAACAAGAATCAAACTCATCGAAGAGGGGCAAGGATGCGTTAGCAATCTCTTGACCTCACTTAAGAGACTAACGACCCGTTATCCGCTTCAAAATCATCCGCTCAACACCATCCGGCCTACCGACAAAATGCCAGGCTAGAAAATGGGTGACGGTGTAAAGCCCGGCCCCGATGGCGGCATCAAGCAACAGGCGCACAAGGCGCAGACTATCAGGTAGATGGGGAATGTTTGGATGGATCAGCAAGAACCACACGGACATAACCGCCAGCGCCAGCAGGCTGCGCCAGCAATGGGCCAATGGCTCTAGCGCCGAGCGCCCGGTAATTCTTGAATAAAGCAACAGATTGAGACCCAATTGGGCAATCCCCGCCAAAGCGCGAGCGATAATCGCGCCAATAAAGCCAAATAGCAGCGCCGCAATGATAAAACTTGGCAGGCGCAAAACCATATAGATCAGCTCACGAATAAATAGCAGCTTGGTCTTGCCCCTAGCCAGTGCAAAGGGGCGAATGGGTTCCGACAGGAAATAAAGTCCAAGAGTTGGCGCGACCCATTGCACCACCGGAATAGCCAATTCATAGCCGGGACCGAAAAACAAAGGCACCAGATCCGGTGCCACGAAGCCCATACCAACGGCCACTGGCGCTGCGATTGCCGCCATCCCCGCAACACCGCCAAGACAGGTGCGACGCATAGCCGCTTTATCATCCTGCTGTTCGGACATGCCCGGAAACAAAGCGCGCGAAACCGGCGTTGCCAATTCATTGGTGGGTAATTGCACCAATTGCATGCCTAGAAAATATCCCCCCGTGGGAGCCATACCAAAAAACCGCGCAATGATCAGCGAGTCGAGTTTCAGATTCATGGTCACCAGCGCCCCGGTTGCCGTCAGCCATCCGGCAAAACCAAAAATCTTCTTATAGGATTTGAATGAAAAATGCGGACGAAAAGGCAGGAACCAAAAAGAGAGAATAAGCTGCACCATTCCCCCCACCAGCAAGCCGCCAACCAGCGCCCAATAGTTCCGAAAAATCAGCGCCAATGAAATTGAAACTGCAACGGCGGTAAATTTATTGAGGCCAACAACGATAAATTCCCGCTTGAAATCCAGCGCCCGCTCAAACTCGAAAAACCGCGGATTGATTAGCCCCTCCAAAACTGGTGCCAGCGCCATCACCAGAAATAACGGCACCAAGGCCGGCTCGTCATAAAATTGCGATGCTGGCCAGGCAAGCCCCACCATCACCCCGGCCAGCAGCAAACCCCGCAGCAAAGAGAAGGTCCAGATCGTATCATAATCATCGCGATCGGCGTCATGGAATTTGACCACCACCTGCGCCGCGCCAAAGTCACTCATGCCCTGCAATATCTGCAAGGCGATGAAGGAAATAGCGACTATCCCGAAATCCTCCGGCGTCAACAGGCGCGCCACAATCAGTGTGTTAACAAGACCAATAATGCGCATGAGGAAGCGTCCGCCGACAATCCACGCCGCGCCTCTGGTGATGCGCCCGGTCATATCGGCCTTATCGCCCGTCACCGCTGGTCCTATTTTTGTGCCAATTTGGCTCATGCCATACCCTCTATGGGGCCTGAAAGAATAAATCCCCCGGCCCATGGCTTTGTCATATCAGAATAATGCAATTTGCAGGCTAGGGTCAGCCCCCAGAGTCAGCCCCTTGAAATGACCAGCCCCGCCACGGCTTGCAATGCCTAAAAGCCTCTGTATGGTGCGGCTCGTGTTCAGCCCTTCAGGCACAAGTTTTTTGACATTTTAACTAAAGGCGAAAAGCCATGGCCCATACATCGGCACTCTTAAGTGTGATGATTAAAGCTGCTCGTTTGGCAGCAAAATCCCTGCGTCGGGACTATTTTGAAAGCGACGCCCTGACGATCAGCCGCAAAGGGGCCTCTGATTTCGTTTCGCAGGCAGATTTACGGGCCGAGGAAATTATCCGCGAGGCTCTGGCCACAGCGCGCCCCAAATATGGCATGCTTTTGGAAGAAGGCGGCGAGATAGAAGGCAGTGATAAATCCAACCGCTGGATTGTTGACCCTCTGGATGGCACCACTAATTTCCTCCATGGCATTCCCGTCTTTGCCATCTCTATCGGGCTGGAGCGTGATCGCGCACCTTATGCCGGGGTTATTTATAACCCGATTACCGATGAGATGTTCTATGCCGAAAAAGGCCAAGGGGCCTATCTCAATGAAAAACGCATTCGGGTTTCGCGCCGCGATGATATGAATGAAGCTTTGCTGGCCACTGGCCTGCCCTATCAGGGGCGCGGCAGTGATGCAGACCGTGAACTGGCTTTGGCAGAAACCGGGCGCGTGCTGGCGGCAAGCGCCGGGGTGCGGCGCTTTGGGTCAGCGGCAATAGATCTGGCCATGGTGGCGCAAGGGCGCATTGACGGCTTTTGGGAGCGCGGGCTTAGCCCATGGGATGTGACCGCAGGCTGCGTTCTGGTGCGTGAAGCTGGGGGCATGGTTAGCGAAATAGCTGAACTTGGCCGCCCGCATCTGGCAAATTCAATCCTTGCTTCCAATGGCGAGCTTCACGAGCAAGCCCGCAAGCTGATTTTGGGGAAATAGTCGTCAGCAAAACCCTTTTTTAGATTATAATTCTGCGTAGAGCTCTTCACACATCGAAAAATAAGCGTCGCTAAGTACATATTCTACAACATGCTCGGGGATTCCATATGCTTGCGATAGCTTAAACAGATTAAAGG